>NZ_JBQWIE010000014.1:0-92934 GCF_056745525.1 Parasediminibacterium sp. HNIBRBA5674
TGTGGTGGAAATCCTGAAAAACTAAATGAAGTTTTATTGTGTAACACCTCATAAATATCTTTCGTACACCTATGGGCGTTGTCCAACCCTGTTTATACTTTTATCACTCATTACTTGACAAATTTAAAACGTATCAATCATGGCAAATTTTTGTTGCAATACGGTGCATTTTATTGGTGATGCTACTAAGAAGGAACAATTACCCGAACTGTTCGCTGCAATGGCTAAAAAAGAAGACGAAACACAGGAAGGGCAATTGCCGCCGTTTGTAGAAGCGACTGAGGGCTATCTATTCCAAACAGCTTTTGAAGATGGTGTGCTGTTCTACCAAACCATATGGTCGCCCAATTTTGAGGTCATTAAAAAAATAGCAGACCATTTTGAATTAGGTTTCCATATAGTTTATGACGAGTTGGGTATATGGTGTATGGTGAGGCTTTGTATGAGAATGGAAAACTGGTAGATGTGTTCTTGGAAGATAGTGATTTTGAACAGTATGAGTACCAAGAGGAAACCGAGGATTACCTATTCGAGGGCAAGGTTTATGAAAGTGATTATGACATTTTGGAAATACTCATGGAACGAAAGAAAGCGGCTTTGGAAGATGGATTTATGGTGACTTGGTAACAGCTACAACCAATTGTAAAACAGTAAATGAGCAATGATGGAACAGGTAAAAGCATTACAGGTTTTAAAAGATAAGTTATTGGGCTTTGAAAATGAAGTACAACAATTAATTGCAGATGAACTGGCAAGGATAAACAGAACAGTGAAAGTGAATGAGCTGGCTTTTGTGCTATTCATTGATGAGGTGGAAACTTATATTGAAGCCATCAAATTAGAAATGGAAGGGAAAGTAGTTGTTGAAACATCTTTTGCAGATGTTGAAGAAAAAGCTTTAGCAGATTTTATTAGCGATAACGAAATAACCCATTGGCAGTTGGTTGAACTGCTTGAAATGTTGATGAAAATAACGTAGTCATTGTTTATTTTGAAGAATGGAAACGAGCCGCTCTAGTATTTAGGGTGGCTCGTTCTATTATATGTATTTGTAATTAGGATTTTTACTTCGCAGCCTTAGTTTAGAGCTTGCTTCCAATCTATTTTAACGATAATAATCAATGAGACAATATTCAATTGAAAATTGAGTGACCACATCTGGTTTCTCAAGTATAAAAAGCTTTATACTTGCTGTGCTTGTTTGACTAAACGTAATGAGTAATTGTGCCTTTCGGATTCGGAACGGGTGGTCAAAACCTTTATCCGCACGTAAGCAAGTAACGTTTTGAATATTAAATGATTGGCTAATTTATTGGGCATCCATGCACCCAAAATTTCAACAGGTTTAATCCCCGTACGAAAAGTGTACCAGCGCTTGTTGATACAAATGCCAAAACCTGTAAATTTTTGCGAAATAATCATCCCGCAAGGTGTTTTTTCCATGAATTGTTTGGGCAACCAGGTAATATTCTTTTGAAAGGTGTCTTCAAAGTCATTTATCTCGCTGACACTGGTTTTTAAACAGCTTTCGATATCGCCTTTGATTTTAAGTCTTTTCTTTTTTGTTGTGCTGATTGATTTGAACTCATGAATGAGCCTGTTTTCAATAGCTTTATCTTGATCTAAATCATTCAATGAATAGAACTGTACGCCATAGTATGAATATTTATTACGTCTTCCATGTGGTTTCAGTACAATTGGTGCCAATAGCAAATTGAACAAGGCACCTGTCAAACTGGGTACTAATTCCTCCAGTTTACTTTTCTTTATCCTAGCTATTTCAATTTTAGGTTTGTCATCAACATTTTCTGTATTTCTTGTTATATGGAAGTTTATATCTGGTGAATTTGAATTATAAGAAATAGAAAAATGAACATCTTCCTGCATTCCTTGAAAACGAAACGAAATCATATGTCCCTGCACCATTAACCAAAGGACCTTATTAATAGAAATATTGTCAATTTGAGTGGGCATAATCGTTGTAAATCTTTATAAAAGTACCTATTCAATTTTCAATTCCGGACATTGTTCTGAGGAATAATTATTTTTTCTAAAAGGGAACAATAAATCTATAATGGTGATAAAACAGAGATTCAGCAAACCTACATAGACTTGGGTTCGAGGGAATTAGTTACTTTCGACGAGACGACATTTCCAAAAACAGCACATTTCTGCAACATCTTATACCGATATGACTGATAAAGAAAAATCAACAATTCAAGAACAACTTGCCACTCTTTATCTCCGTTTAAATGGCTATTTCACAACGGGCTATATTATCCATTCCGAAGAAAAGAAAATTGATGCAGAAATTGACATACTGGCTGTACGTTTCCCATCACATGCACAAGATGACACGGGACATAATTCTTCCCCATATTTGGAACTTTCTTCAAATATCGACATAATTATAGCAGAAGTAAAAAGCAAAGGAAAACCATTGCAGTTTAATGATTGTTTAAAACAGCAAAAAACGCTTGAACCATTAAAAAAACTTCTCCTTTGGGCAGGGATTTTGGACAATGACAAAATCAATGATATAGCTGTTGAACTGAATGCCCTTGTTCAGACAAAAGAAAATTCACAGCTAAAAACATTGCGTTCCACAAAAATTATTGCCACAAGTTTTGGAAATCTGGCAATCAGGCCAATTCTATTTAGTCCTGAACGGCTTAACATTAACAACGCAGACAAGTTTATTAATTGGACAGAATTAAATGATTTCATTTGGTTTTGTTTATGCCCGGCAGAAACAAGGGAAAACTGTGGAACCCGTTATGATTTTACCGCCTGGGGACAAGGCTTTAACGAGATAGTCAAAGCTTATAAGGGTAGGCAGATAACCCAAAATAAATTCAAAAATATTGATGAATTATATAAAGATATTCAGGACAGGCGACTATAGTATGTACGGCTATTTGAATTACTTAAGGTGGCATATTCATATAATTGCAGAATGATAAACGTGAAAATTAAGGCTTTAAAATAATTTTAAAAAAAGGCTAACTACCTTCAACAAAGGGACCAATCGTTTTTTACAAGAAATTCTTATTGCAATCCCCAAACAAAAAGTAAATATGTTCAAGAATGATTAGGATTGACAGCAAAACAAATATTAAATCATTGGAACTGGCTTATGCAGAATTAGCCAAAAAAGTCCCTGTTGACATATCTATATCAAAAGGGTTGTCATTAGCAGGTTTCGGCCTTATCCCAGCTATAATCCAATTCTTTGCTACTTGGTTTAACGATACGTCGGAGGGCAAAATAATTTTTGAGCTGAAGGCTGAGAATGAACTTCCTGAATTTTATGATTCCGACTACTTATTCCCTTCGATTGTATATTGTTGGAGCAGAGAAATCATAGACACTCAAGGCAACGATTTAAAGCCCTTACTTAAACAACAAAATACTATTAGGCATGACAAGATGAGAAAGCAAACTGAAGGAGGTGGTCTCAAAGTATTGCTTTCCTGTTTTGACCATCTATCAATTAGAAATGGCTTACTGAATGCCTTTTACATTGACGGGTATTTTATTGCAAATGAAATGCAGTTTGACTTTGCCATAGATAAATCAATAAGGCAGGTCTTTACATTCAACAAAAGTTTGCTTAGCAACAACCTAAGTCAATTCCACACAGAAATAATTGCGAGCATATATGAACTAATAAAGAACACAGATGATTGGGGCAGAACAGATGAGTACAATAAACCTTTGAACCCTAATTCGAGGGGGCTGTACCTAAAACTGCATAGAAGGACAAGGGAAAGTTTCATTACCGGCTTTGCCGATAATAAAGGGCTTAAAGACTATTTTTCGGCTGCGAATTTTGAGGCCAGCTCAATCAATGAACTATATTTTTTGGAGTTGGCAGTTTATGATACAGGCATTGGATTTATCCAAAGAAATTTAGGCACAGAAACCAACAATTTAGAGGCTGCTCAACAAGTTGAAATAATTAAGAAATGTTTGATTAAAAACAATACTACTGCTACTGGTATTGATAGAGGCATTAAAGGCCAAGGATTGGACAGGATAATGCAAATCCTTGATAACAAAGGACTGTTTTGGCTAAGGACTGGCAATGTTTCTGTATTTAGGAATCTACGAAAAAACAGGTATAGCGACAGTGGCCAAAGCAAGGACATTGAACTGTACGATTCCGTTACAAATTCATCCTCAATTTTCTCGACACTTGCATCTTCAAAAGGAAGTGTCGTTACTTTAGTTTATCCTATTTCAAACATCAGCAATGCCTAATTTTTATATCTACACATCAACCTATAACAAAGAGAATGAGCAGCAAGAAATAGTGCCTTGTTCCGTAACGGTTATTTTTTGCGATAGAGATACAATTGAAGATGTAAACCTCCAGAACGAAATCAAGGTTTTTTACGAGGCTAACTATCAAACTGACGAGATATTTATTATTGGTGGTGAATACAGTGAGGTACTTTTGGAAAAGCTTTTTATTACAGAGCAGCTAACCACTTTCAAGGACATTCCAAAACTTCAACGGGAACATCTTTCCGACACCCTTTTTTTATTTACGTTCAATAAAGATGGTAAGTTAAAATGCGTTAACAAACCAGGAGCAATAACAAAGGAAATTCTTGCCCTTTTAATCAATGATGGGCTGATAAATATTTTCAAGGAACGGGGAGGGTTAATTGAAGCAAAAGGCAATGCCCATCATTTCGTATTTCCTTCTGGAAAGCATTGCAATAAATTTTTGCGGACCGGTAATATTTTGCTCCATAGCTCAGAGATTTATTTTATTGCTTTCACCTTGCTGTCACGATATAAAGAGGATGAGCATAAACAGATATATTGTGATACATCTTCCATCAATACACTTGCATTTGCACTTCTGGAATTGAAAAGGAAACTAGTAGGTGAAACCTTTAAAATTATACCCGTAGAAAGCTTTTCATCTTACAGTGGTATATTTTCCAAATCGGTCAGGTTTTTTGGCAACTCTTTAATATTGATTTCTTCATCAACATCAGGTAATATCATTGAAAAGTTGATAAAACATGATGAAACAATTGACATTAGTAACCTCGTGATTTTATACTTTCTAGGGAGCGACAAGGATTATTTGAGAAACCGCCCGAACATCGTTTGCAACCTGACAAAATCTGCTTCGAATATGTTGGGCTTGCACCATTACGATACATACACTGAACGGGCTTGCATTTATTGCAAAAGTGGTTCTTACGCCGTTGAGGTAAAGGGGGACGTTTTTCTTTTAGAAAAACCCAAAATAAACCGGGTTACTATCAATGTTACAGATGCACCTAAAAGGATGTCAAATTTCATACAACAGTTCAAAACAAAAGCTACTGTAAACAATACCGTTTTTAAAGTCAACTATAAAGAAACGGTTGTTGTAAAAAACAAGTATGAAGTGTATTTTGACATGCACCATGTACTATGTGAAATTGAAAAAGACACCACAGGGAAAATATATAAAGAGTATAGGGAAAAGCTTTTTAATTATATCAATCAGTACATCCCAAGCAATGCAAAGTATTTTATAACACTTCCTGATGAAGGTTCGGGAAAACTGGCTGAAATAATTACAAACCATATTAGGCCAAATTATAAGGACGGGAAATTGCCTGAAATTGTAAAGTTTGATGATGTTGGGGAAAGAATAAAAGATGAGAAAGTAGAAGGTGCTGTTGTTATAATCGGCTCCTGCGTTTCCAATGGAAAAAACCTACTCTATTTAAGCAGGACATTACGCCCTTTTGACAAGTTGCGTTTGGTATATTTTATTGGTCTCACAAGAACCAATAATGAAGAGTATTTAAACTCACTCAAAAGCAATTTAAAACAGGGGCTGTATGGAAAAGAAAGCAACTCTTTTGTGGATGTAGATAATTTCTACTGCAATAAGGATTCAAAGGATACATCATGGTTGAAAGAGAAGGATTTTATTACTGAACTATTAGATGCTCTGGATGAACAATTGCCTGTTGCAGTTGCATATTTTAAAGCAAGAATTGCCATAATTGACGATAGCTTAAGCACCAAAGAAAAAGGGTTGGCCAATACTCTCTTCTACCCAAATACAGAAAAGAAAGAACTTGAATTTAGGAAAGGGTTTGCCTTTTTCAATTTTACAAATTATACCAAAGAAGTAAGCCAAGCGGATGTTTACTTTACAATGTCGGCAGTTATTAATAATTTGAGGAACAGTGATGATTATAAACATTGTTTAAAGCAAACAGAGTTTGTCAGGAATATGCTGGATCCGCATAACTTCAACAGATTCAACGACGGCATTATCCAGGCCTGTATTTTAAGGGGGGCTTTACCAAGTGAATTGTCCTATCATATTGACGAAGAACTAAGCAATGACATGAAGGGAATTCTAGAGAAAATAATAGAACAACACAAGACTCCACAAGGGGAAGGTTTAATTGAATTCCTGTATGCCATTTCGATTGAAAAACTTACGCTAAGAAAAGAGCATCTCACGGAATTATCGCAAAAGCTAGAATCAATTACAGATAACGAATTGGTATCTGCATTTAACTGGTTTATCAAAAAAAATATCCTTTCAGACAAGCCGACGATGCAGGAGCAAATTGAAAAATTAAAAAGGGAAATTGTGGAACTAAAGAATGTTAGATAAAAAGCAGTAAAAATCAATTAAGGGCTGAACAGTTCATCTTTAGTTTAAAACGACAGTGTCATCTGTTTAAAAATTAAAAGGTATTTGTATGTAATGTTAATTTGGATTAAGCATTTTCAATTGAGAAAAACAACTTCTTCAGATGGTTGATTTTGAATTAATAAAAGGCAGGATAAAACAGTACAAACTATCGTCTCTTGTTCATAATATTCTTGAAACATTAAACAGAATGCAAGCGGACAAGGATGGGATGTATCCATTCTGGAATTTGTTGACCTTATTGAAATGGTCATACCTGCATACGCAGGATAGTAACCTTCGCAAAAATGTAAAGCCTGGCGATTTAGAGTATTTACTCAAATTAATTGAAGACTTTGAAACCAACTATCATGGACTGAATTTTAAGGACATGCTATCTGTGAAAAAATCATTTCGGATTATTGCATACCAACAATTTCCATATCAGGATAATTTTTTCAACTCAGTTGTTGATAGGCAACTTGTCTTGTACCTGCAACTGAAATCAAGTTTTGACATAGATGCAGACTTTCAAAAAAGAACTGGAATAAGCATCCGTTCATTTCTCAACTACTGTTACTTTTCTAACTTGTATTTTAATATAGAAGACGTAAATAAAGATTTTAAATACGAGGGCATACTGCACAAAATATACTTCGATTTTTTTAAGGAAAAATTTCCCAACAGTGAATTACAAAAATTCATATCCTTACTTACCATTACCAAGGTTGAGGATTTTGATAGCCTACACAAACTGAATAATGAACTGTTGCAACTTTATGAAACGAATTTTTTCATTACAAAACCATTTCTACTTTTTAGGAACCAAATAAGACTTCCGCATAAAGCAATTTTTGTTCAAACCATTTCACACTTCATTTATTCGTACTTAAAAACCAATTCCCCTTTCTTTCCTGAAGAGTTTGGAAAAAGGCTTGAGAAATATTTAGAACTTGGCCTACAAGAAATCAAGGCAAATTTTATCAATGAAACAGAGCTCAAGAAAAAGTATTCGCTTAAAAAGGTTACAGACTTCCTTGTAGATGAGGATATTTTGGTAGAATGCAAGGCAATAGAGCTACATCCTCGTTCAGCAGTGCTGAGGGAACCGACTGTTATTTCCCAAGACCTGGACGGCACTATTATAAAGGCTTATATACAACTTTTATCTACCGCCAATTCAATTGACCCAAACAAGGAATGGTTCGGGATAATTGTAACCTATAAAGAAATGTATTTGGGCTTTGGTAATGAATCCTGGAATGAATTTTTAAAAGAACCAATAGAAACTTACATTAAAGAAAATTTTTTGAACATAAATACGCTTGCCCCAAGCAATCTGTTCTTTATGTCCATAGACAATTGGGACTGGGCTATGCAGGCACTAAAGGAAGGCACTGCTTCCAACTTTAAGGAAATCCTACTTACTGGGCAGGAATTGAGCAATATTGAAAATCCTCAGGAAAGTGTTTTTATGATGGAACAGGTATTAAAAAAACGCTTCTGAATTGACAGACTAACTTTATCTTATTTAGAGAATGCTCATGAGTTAATTGATGTGATTATGAAATAAACAAACCACAAATAACTTCATCAAACCATGTGATTTGAATTAGTTTACAACTAAGAATCTTTTAGCCAATCTATTTGAATCAAAGCATTGAAATTCGAGTCATCTTCATCTTTATCGCCTCGCCATTCTTCAACTAAATGGATATGGTCTATATCTTCCCATGTTGAAGATGGTGCATGTTCCAGAACAATTACTTGTGTTTGAAAATTCGTCCGAGTCATGAATTGATAGCAAGCCCCAAATATGGCTTTAGTATTTTTTATATCTTCCGATGTCTTTTGCTTTTTAACGGTATTGTCATTCTCATTTTGCTTTTCTGGAAACCCTTCAGGAAAATACACTTGACTTGGTTGATCTAAAACAATAAATGACGGGATATAATTGATTTTGCTCGTTTCAGGTAGCTTTAAGAAGTATTCGTGCAATCCTAATAAGCTTGCGATATGATAACACATGTGATTCGCACCACTACCCAATTTAGAGAGGAAGGTAGAATTCTTTGTTCTGGTATCTTCAATCTTAATACTAACGCTATTATCTGGGTCGAGTTTTACTCGCCTGCTATCCCGTTCTTCAATTGGTAATATTTTTATGTAATTGTCAATCGCTATAGAAACCTTTTCAAGACATAAATCTTTATCAAACTTTTCTTTCAAATTTTTCAGGCTCGCTCTTTTTCTCGACAATTGGCTTCTAATTGTTTCTAGTTCTATTGCCAATGAACCAGAAGGGGTTATCTTGTCTAAATTTTCTAATACATGCTCAATTTTACCAGAGAATTCAAAGATGTCTTGGTAGCTCTCATAATATGCTTTATTTTCATCTAATAGAATTTCAATATTTGCTTCAATATTTTTAATATTCTTTTCGGTTTTAACTATTTCAGTTTTATACTGTGTTTTTTCTTTTTCAAATGAGAATTCCCTAGAACTTGACTCTTCGATAATTGCTTTATTTATTTCTTGATGCCCTTTTAAATGCAACAGTTCATTTATAGCTTTATCAGATGTCGAATCGCAAAACGGACAAATATTCGATCCTTTCTGATTTAAGAACCAATCAATTGGTTTAAGCCTATTTTCAACTTCAATTGTAACTTGAGAGATATATAAATCCTTAGTTCTGTCGAACTTTTCAATCTTTTGCAGTTCGCTTTTTAGTATATCCAATTCCCTTAAGAAATTGACTCTTTGCTTATCCAGCTCTTCTAATTTCTCAGAATATCGCAATGACGAACCCTCTTTAAAAAATTCTCTCTGCTTAATACTTGTAACGATTTTACTTAACTCATCCTTTATCAAATTTACTTTTGATGAATCAATATCAATATCGCTATTGGTAAGACCTAGACTTATTGCCTTAGTGTAATGTTGGTAAATATCAGATTGCCAGTTTTCGTATTGATATTTTACATCGTCAAATTTCCTTTGCTTATCCTTCTCCTCTCTTTCTAATAATTCTATCTCTTTTTCTAACCGCAGCACTTCATACGATTTGTAGCCTAGTACCAAAGGGAACAATGTTTTTAGCCTTTTGAGATGTTCGAATGTATCTGTATTGTAAAATATAGTTGTCGGGTTTGCAATAATGCTTTGAGGCTGGAATTGAAATGCGGTAGTGTCTCTAAAACTTGCCGGTGTATCGAAACCACTTAAAGAAGCATCTCCTTTTTCAGAAATATTCTCAAACCCTGCAATTTCGCCAAGAAAATTCTTTAAATCGTCCCTTGTAGTTTTAAATTTTTCAGCATCTGGAATCCAATGATCAAGGCTGAAAGTCATTTCATCTTCTTTTTCATAGACTTCATAGAACATATTACCAGTCGAACTAAACCCTACAGGATTGTTTCTTGCTATAAATACGCTTTTGTCTCTAAGAGCAATATTTATTGCAAACCTATCGACTAGGTTTCTTATTTTGCCTATAGGAATATTGCATTCAGAACTTCCTAGGCAGTAGTCTATAATATGAATAATGGCAGACTTCCCTCGTTGACTATATCCTGTAATGACATTGACTTTGTTTTGTTCAAATTTTATCACCCGTGGTGTCAAAGCTTGATTTTTAGGATATAGTACGATGTGTTTTATTTTAAGTTTCATTAGAATCTAATATTTAGCTCAAATTGAATATTGTTGATACTTCTTTTTGCAAAAATTGCCCCTAACTTAAAGGCACAATCTTGTATCTTTTTAACACTGTTTTCCTTCAAGTTCATCGAAAGGGTTAATGGAAGTTTTTTGGATTGAAATCCATTTCCAAGTTCAATTGAATTGTTTTCTTTATTTAAAATCAATACCTTTTTACTAAAAGCCATATTTAAACTATCAAATGTTTTAGCTGACATTTTATTTGCTCTGTCCTGAAGTCCTAATACTATTGAACTATCTTTTAATAGTACGCTGTATAGTTCCTGTGAACCTTTGAAAACCTCCATAGCATCTTTATTGTAAACAATTGGAAGAACGTAAAATAAATAGCTTAAAGATGGATACTTTAAGTTATTCTCTTTGTGCTTTGCAACGTTATTATACCCAAGAGTGAAGCTATGTAAGGCAATAGCTCCAACAACAGAGTTTTGAAGTAAATCAAACAAATTATCCTTTTCCATTTATTTATATTTCTTTTCCCATTCAGGATGCCAACCTATTTTAGGAACGTTAGATAATTTTAAGAAACATCCATTTTTCACATACTCATTACTTGTAGTGAAATGGGTGCCTTCAATAAACTCTATTTTAATTTTAGACATTGTGCTATGATAAAGATCAATTGCAATATCAGTTTTCTCTCTTTCGGAATATTCAGTAATGTCATGGGCAATCTTTTGATCAACTAGTCCCTGCCAAATACCGTGGCATTCATCCAGGAAACATTCAAAGTCATGCTCTGTATAATCACCCTTATCAATAATGTATTTCAATTCAATATCAGAACATATAAAATCAATAATGGCATTTTTCACAATACGTTCTCTTGACGCTTTATTCATATCAATATCTTCTATTTGCTTTACAAACAGCTCTCTCTTTTTATTCAGAATTTCTTCATCCGTAATTGACCCTAGTGATTTTTTTGTTCTAAAAATAGCATTGACTATTATTGGGTTACTTATTATTTGAAGAAACTTATCATCAAATGATTTCTTGGTAAACTTTGCAGTCTTGTCATTGTTCCATTTTGCCTTGCTTCCATAAGAAATCCAACCATAAAAATTTTCAAATATTCTATCCTTTTGCAGTTGAGTAAGTTTATCTGAACCAAGATTTACTTTGTTCAAGAAGGCTGGTTTTACATCAATTTCATCTTCTATTTTAATGTTCTCTTTGATTTGTTTAAAAAGCTCTTTTTTTAACAATACCTTCTTAATTAATTCAATTGTTTTTTTCAAGCTAGAGCCGCCTTTTGGATCTTCTTTCCTAATTTCCTTTAGCTTATTTTTTTGGGATTGTAATAAACTCTCCACTTCGATAATAACATTATTAAAGTCCATATCCTTGATTTTGTATAATAAAGCTGTAGTAGGAATTTTCTTGTTTGTGGTACAAACAAACTCTGTTGTTATACTTAACAAATTACCTTCAAGTTTATCAATCCATATTTCCAATGTCCTCCATAGTGCAGTACTAGTATCCCCAAAAGTTGATCCACTACTGGCTATACTATGTTTTGCCTGAACAGTAATCAAGACAGTTCCATCTTCATGATGTGCAGCAATATCATCCACATCTTCAATCGTTACAAAATCATTGAAACCCAAGTTTGCTAACAAAAGCAGAGCTTTTTCAAATTGAAATAAATAGCCTGCTAATGGGCCTTTAGCTGAGTCTGACATTATATTCAGTTGCTTTTTAGTTGTATAAACAAATATAAATTAAATTTAAATGACTAGTTCAAAGAAGTTGTAAAGTCAATTAAAACAACAAATACTCCCTTAATTTAATTAGGGTGTTAATTATCTCATAACTTCCTTTAGCTTAGAGATCGATAAACCGTTATAATAAAAGGTTCTTTCAAAATTCATTATCCCGAGTTTTGAAAACTTCTAAATGCAATGCAAGCTTCCTTTTAGTTTCACCATCAAAACTTGCCAAATAATTTTCTGTAGTGGTCAGTGACTGATGACCAAGTGCTTCTTGTATATACCTTGTTGAAACCCCTGAATTCTTCATTATGGTGGAAAAGGTATGCCTAGCGACATAAGTGGTGATTTTCTTTGTAATGCCTAATTCCTTTTGCATATGCTTCAGCCAATCATTAATCATGTGAATGAACATCTTCCTATCCTCATGCTGCTTGTAAAGATTTGAAGTTAGGTCAAGAACCGGAAAAATGAGACTATTGGGTGACTTGTTTTTATTGCCCCAGTAATCCATTATTCTTTTCATGTCATCCGTAATAAAAACTGAAATTAATACAGGCTTCTCCCTGTTCGCCCTTTCCGTTTTTGCACGCTCAAATACAATGAAACCATCGTGAATGTTTTTGAACCTTAAATAAAGCATATCCTTAAAGTTAATCCCGTTGCCAAAATAGCTGAACAACCACATGTCCTTTGCCCTTTGTCCAGTTGGGTTGTTGGGGTCACAGGGATAGTTGTACATCTTCAATAGTTCCTCATGTGTCAATGCTTTTTTAATTCCTTTTCCAGTAGGCACAGTGTACTTGCGTTTCCCAAATGGGTATTGCTTTACAGTAACAATATCCTGAAAGATTGCCTCATTGAAAACTGCCCTCATGTTGCGTGTGTAAATACCGATTGTTGTTTTGGACACACCTCTCGCCAACAAGCAATTTTCAAACTGAATTAAATAAGAAACAGTAACCTGCTCCAAAAGAACATTGCCTTTAAACTTCTCAAAAGAACGGTAAGAAGTATAATAATTTTCTGCCGAACCGATACGTCCTTCCAGTATCAGTTTCTTAACGATACACTGGAATATATTTCCAATAGTGCCTTCGTCAAAATGCTGCGAGAGTATTTTGTAACGTTTGATAGCATCAGATGGCAACTCTTCGTTGCGGTACATTTCTGGCAATTCAGCTGAATATTTTCTGGATTGCTTTTTTACAATTAGCGGATGATGCTGTACAAACTTCCGCTCGAAATCAGCAAATTCAAAAGGCCTGTTTTCTTTGATAGCCTCTTCTGCCTGCCATTTCAATTCGTTCAGTTGGTCACGTATTTTCCTAAGCCCCTCCCCAATATTTTTGGCTTCCAACTTTTTAAAGTCGTCCTCGCTCAAATCAAGGACGGTCAAGTAAAATTCTGTTTTGCTTTGCGTATATACACGCAATTTAACAGGATAGGTCTTCGTTTTCTTCATTCTCCTTGTGTCAAGGAAAATGGATGTAGTTACAGACATAATCAAATTTTTTTATCATTTTCACAATACAGCCCTTCACAAAAATTTGCATAAAATTTGCACAAATCGAATGGTTAAACACCACCAAACTAGGTTTGACTAAATTAAGTAAATAATCTTTAAACCCTTTGCAGTAAAGGGTTTCAGTAAAATGAGGTAAAGTGGAATTAAGTGCGGTAAAGCCATTTTGAACCGCTCATAATCAGGGGGTCCCTGGATCATGCCCAGGTGGGCCCACAAAGGTTGTCAATAAAATTGGCAGCCTTTTTTTATGCTCGCCTTTTTCAATTTATACATTACACCTTTCCTCGTTTTCCTATTTCGCAATCATTTTTACCGATTGCTACACTTATTACGCCAATGCTTCCATAATCTTGCGGCTTGTAATTAATTAGCCTTATTTTGAACGGTTAATTAACTGCGCAATAGTATTAGTAAGTAAAATAGTATCATTAATGAAACAATGTCTCGTTACCATTTTTGCCTTGGCTGTATTAAGCCTTCAGGCACAAAAAAACACCCTATTAGACCAAGCCTTTTGGCGAAATAATCCTAACCTAGAAGCTGTTCAAGCAGAAATTGCAAAGGGTAGCAATCCATCTGAGTTTAATAGAAATATGTTCGACCCTGTTGTTTTGGCTATCAATAATCAGGCTTCTACAGATGTCATCAAGTTTTTAATAGACCAAAAAGGCAACGAGCCAAATAAGCTAACACACGATGGCAGAACTTATATTTTTTGGGCTGCTGCAAGAGGTAATGTAGAAGTGGTTGAATACCTAATAAGCAAAGGTGCTGATGTTAATATCATCGATAGTCATAGCGCTACCGCTATGTCATTGGCTGCAAGTAATGGTCAACAAAATACTAAGGTGTACGATGCCTTAATTAAAGCAGGTTCAGATGTAAAACAAAAAAGCCAAGAAGGTGCTAGTTTGCTTTTGCAAGCAATAGTAAGTGATAAAGATTTTGCCTTAACCAACTATTTTATTTCTAAAGGGTTAACCTTACAAGATGTAGACGCAGCAGGCAATACAGCCTTTAACTATATTGCAAGAACTGGCAATATAGAGCTAATGAAAACCCTTGTAGAAAAAGGTGTTAAGTACAATAACAACGCCATGATATTGGCTGCACAAGGCGGTAGAGGTGCTGCTACAAAACTAGAAGTGTACCAATATTTAGAAAGCTTAGGGATTAAACCAAATGCTGTAAATGCTAATGGTGAAAATGCATTACATGCATTGGCTCGCAAGCCTAATCAAAGCACCGTTATTAGTTATTTTATTTCAAAAGGTGCTGACGTAAACCAAGCAGATAATGAGGGTAACACACCGTTTATGTTAGCTGCTGGTTTTAACAGAGATACAGCTACAGTTGCTCTTTTCGCTGCTACTGTAAAAAATATAAATCTTGCCAATAAAAAAGGACTTACAGCTTTGGCAATGGCGACACGCAATAATTCTGCTGAAGTAATGCAATACCTAATAGCAAAAGGTGCTAATATAAATGCAGTAGATAAAGAAGGAAATAACTTGGTTTATTATTGGCTGCAATCTTACAGCTCACTTGCATTTCTTGGCAGACAAGAAGGCGGTAGACCAGAAGGCGCACCCAATAGTGGCGGCAGACCTCAAGAACAAGCAGCCCCAAAAACAGATGCTTTTACAGCTAAAATGCAAGTGCTACAAAACAATGGCTTTAATATTATCACACCACAAAAAGACGGTAGCACGTTGTACCACTTAGCTATTGTTAAAAACGATCTTAATTTACTAAATCGCATTGAACAATTAAAAGTAGATGTAAACGTAAAAAATAAAGAAGGATTAACACCTTTACTAAAAGCAGCGATGGTTGCTAAAGACGATGCCATTCTAAAATATCTATTAAGTATTGGTGCTAAAAAAGACAGCACTACAGACTTTAAAGAAACTGCTTACGACCTAGCTAAAGAGAACGAGTTTTTAACCAAGAATAAAATTTCTATAGATTTCTTAAAATAACACAATGGCAAGAACTTTTAAAGGATTAATGGCAACAGTAGTTTGCCTAATAATGACAGGCGCAGCGGTAGCACAAAAAACAGCAACCACAAAGTATAAGTGCATGGTACAAATGACCAATTACATCGGTGAAGGTGCTTACATGGTAGTATCGTTAATAGATAGTAAAGGCGCATACGAGAAAACATTGTATGTAATGGGTTCAGATAAAAAATGGTATCCTAATTTAAAATCTTGGCATACTGCTTTTAAAAAGAAACCAACCAATATTAGTGCTATTACAGGTGCTTCTGTTACTAATGGTGATAGAAGTGTTACTGTAATAGAAATTGAAACAGCTAAAATAAATGTAGGTTATAAACTACGTTTTGAAACGTCTGTAGAAGACAAACCTTACTACGAAAAAGACGTAGAAGTGCCTTTAACCACCGAAGGTTTAAATGGCAAAACAGATGGTACAGGCTACATTCGCTATGTACGTTTTAGCGCAACTAATTAATAGCACATCATGACGATTTCTGTATGGAGATACAGCCACTTAACCCTGGCTGTGTCTTCTTTTATTTTTATAGCATTAGCAGCCATTACAGGCATTGTATTAGCCCTTGAACCTATTAACAATAAGCTACCAGATTACAAGGCAAGTGGCTTTAACCAAATTACAGTAGCGCAAGCTTTGCATGCTATTAAAAAATTGTACACCGATATTACAGAAATCTCAGTTGATGCCAACCAATTTGTAATTGTAAAAGGTGCTGATAGTACAGGTAAAAATGTAGAAGTTTATGTACATCCTATTACAGGTGTTACATTAGGTAAAGTAAGTAAGCAAAGCGATTTCTTTCAGTGGGTTACTGCATTACATCGTTCCTTATTTCTGCATGAAGCAGGTAGATTTTTTGTGGGGTTAACTTGCTTTTTATTGTTGCTAATAGCCTTGTCTGGTAGCATCTTGGTTATTAAACGTCAGCGTGGCATAAAGCACTTTTTTGCAAAGATTATTAAAGAGCATCCTGCACAATATTTTCATGTATTGCTTGGTCGTTGGTCTTTAGTGCCTATCATCATTATTTGCTTGTCTGGTATCTATTTATCGTTGGTAAAATTTGGTGTATTCACAGAGAAAAAAATAACCCATAAAATAGACTTTGATAAGCTAGGTACAGGTGCTAAAAAAGACTTGAAAGACTTCGCCATTTTTAACAGTACACAATTGGCAGATGTACAAACCATTGATTTTCCTTTCTCTGATGATCCTGAAGATTATTACACGGTAAAACTAAAAGATAGAGAGCTAGTGGTAGACCAGTTTTCTGGTGATGTGTTAAGTAATATTGCTTACCCAACTACAGCGCTCATCAACAACCTTAGTCTTGATTTACATACTGGTAGAAAGAGTATTTTATGGGCTATTGTTTTAGGTATTGCTTCTGTTAATATTCTATACTTTATTTACTCTGGTTTTGTAATTACACTAAAGCGTAGAAGTGGTATTGTAAAAAATAAATACAAAGCAAATGATAGCCAATACATCCTACTAGTTGGTAGCGAAAATGGTAGCACATTTGGCTTTGCCAATGCCATTTACAAGCAGCTAATAGCAAGTGGTAAAAAAGTATTTATTACAGAACTAAACAAGTACCAGCTTTTCCCTCAGGCAGAACATTTACTAGTACTTACTGCTACGTATGGCTTAGGCGAAGCGCCTACGAATGCCAATAAGTTCGCCTCATTATTAAACAGATACCATCAAAAGCAAACCATACAATTTGCTGTGCTTGGCTTTGGCTCAAGGGTATACGCTGAGTATTGTAAATATGCCTATGATGCACATGCATTATTAGCAGCACAAGCTTGGGCCGCACCAATGCTTGATGTGCATACTGTGAATGATAAATCACCTGACCAGTTTAAAGTATGGTTAGATGCTTGGACAGAAAAAGCAGGTCTGCCAGCAATAGCTTTACCTGCTTCGCTACACCAGCAACCAAAAGGTTTGCAAAGCTTTAAGGTTGTGGGTAAAAGAACAAGTAGTCATGCAGATGAACCATTCTTAATCACATTACAACCTAGTGGCAAAACCTCGTTTACCTCAGGTGATTTATTAGCTATTTATCCTGCAAAAGATTACCGTGAACGCTTGTATTCTATTGGTAAAATTGGTAAGCGCATACAGTTGAGCGTAAAGCTATTGCCTAATGGTTTGGGCTCAAGCTTTTTGTACCAACTCAATAATAACGATACACTTGAAGCTAGGGTAATTAGTAACACGCATTTTCATGTGCCTAGTACTGCAACTACTGTGGTAATGATAGCCAATGGTACAGGTATTGCCCCGTTTTTAGGTATGATTGATGAGCATACCAAACACAAAGCGTATCACTTATACTTTGGTTGTAGAACGCAGCAAACCTATGCGATGTATGAAACAGCTATCAGTGCTGCTATTGATAACAAACAGCTTGCGCAAATAGAAGTTGCTTACTCACGTGAAGGGAAACAACAGTATGTAACTGATTTGCTAACAACCGATGCAGTTTTTATTGCAAACACATTAGATAGTAAAGGTGTATTGATGTTATGTGGCTCGCTTGCCATGCAGCAAAGTGTGATGGAAGTATTAGCTACTATTTGCACAGCACACACAAACAATACGCTACAATACTACCAAGCACAAGGGCAGATATTGACTGACTGCTATTGATGAAGTGTTTAAATGGTACAATGGTTTAATCTTGATAATTTATCTGCGTTTGTCTGCGTTATCTGCGAGCAACATATGCTTCTTAGAGGTATATACTTTGCCATCATCAGCTACCATAATGCAGCTATAGGCAGGGTACTGATGAATAAGCTGTAAGCCTGCCTCTTTGCCAAGTACCATTAGCGATGTACTAAAGCCGTTACACATCTCTGTACTAGGGCCAAAAACCGTAACACTACAAAGCCCAGTGGCAGGGTAACCTGTGGCAGGATTAATGATGTGCGAGTACCTTTTGCCATTAAACACTACAAACTTCTCGTAACTACCTGAGGTAGTAACTGAGCCACCTTTTAATGGTACAATGCCAAGCAGTTTACTCTTTTGTAAAGGATTGGTAATGCCAATATTCCAATCGTTACCATTTGGTTGCTTACCCCAAGTACTCATATCGCCAGAGCCGTTTACAATGCCTGCTTGTATACCCTTAGCCAGCATCATAGCTCTGCAACGGTCAGCGGCATAGCCTTCGCCAAGGGCACCAAAGCCTATCTTCATGCCGGGTAGCTTGAGAAAAATGGTTGAGTTAATTGAGTCTAAGATGATATTTTGATAGCCCACTTTTGCTACCGATTGTTTCACAGCTTCAGGGCTAGGCATGGCGGTCATAGAGCCATCAAACTTCCATATTCTATCCATTGCGGCAAAGCTGATATCGAAAGCGCCATTGGTGCGCCTAGACCATTCTATGCCCCTTTGGGTAAGCTCAAATACTTCTCTGTCTACCTTTACAGGTGCTATGCCTGCATTGCGGTTTACGGCTGATATTTGGGTTTCGGCTTTCCAGTCAGATATTAAATACTCTATCCTGCGTACCTCTGTTATTACTGTGTCTATGTAGTGCTCTGCTGCGGTAGAATCTTTGGCTACAATGGTAATGTCAAACCTGCTACCCATGAGCAATGTGGTGCGCTTACGTAATACCTGCGCCTCACTAGCCAACAAAAGCCCCATTGCCACCAATGTAAATACCAGTTGTAAATGCCTTATTGCTGCCATAGCCATGTAATAAATGAAGTGATAAGTGGATGTAAATGTTATTAAACGCTAGCCCCTTGCAAATAAACAGGTAATTGCTGCAAGTGGGTTTATAATTTAGGCAAAAACTGGTTATTGATTCGGTAATTTCTTTTACTTCTTTTATGTAACTAGCGCTAGTAATACTATGATGCTTAGGTTGTGTCACTCTACCGATAGCTATCGGTATGTACTTTCTGTTCGCTGTGGGGCTTTATCGCAGCGTAGGTATAATCACTTTTGTAATTCCCCAGTCCAAACCCAGGTCTCGAAGACCTGACGGGTCTCAAATAAAATAATCATTTATCTTTATCCCATGAGCCTGCATTCTATACACCAATACCAAAACGAAGTAGAAAAAATCATCCACTTTGGTGGCACTAAAAAAGAAACTGCCATACGCAATGCCTTTTACAACTTGCTAAACGACTATGCCAAGCAGAAGGGCTTAATGATAATACCAGAAATAACCATTAAAGCACCTAGCGGCAAAAATGTAACACCTGATGGTACTTTAAAAGACATGCTACGCCAAGACTGGGGCTACTGGGAAAGTAAAGACGAAAGCGACGACCTAAATGAGGAAATACAAAAGAAATTTGCCAAAGGCTACCCTAAAGACAATATACTTTTTGAAGATAGCAATACCGCTGTACTGATACAAAACGGTATAGAAAAACTACGCACCAATATCAACGATACCGAAGCACTTCACAAATTACTCACTGCGTTTATTACTTTTGAAAGACCTGAAGTACAAAACTTTAGAAGAGCCATTGAGCATTTTAAAGAAGATATACCCAAGGTTACAGATACCATTAGAAATATTATTGCCGAGGCACAACTATCAAATGCCAAATACCAAAAAGCGTCACATTTGTTTTTATTACTTTGCCACGATAGTATTAACCCTTATGTAACTGAGGCAGATGTGCATGAAATGATGATTCAGCACATACTCACCGAAGATATTTTTAATACCATATTCGATGAAACACAATTTCACCGAGAAAACAACATAGCCCGAGAGCTAGAGAAGGTAATACAAACCTTTTTTACAGGCAATATTAGACGCATGGCTTTAAGCGGTATTAAGCACTATTACGACGCTATTAACGCTGCTGCTGCTGGCATTGCCGACCACCACGAGAAACAAAAGTTTTTGAAAGTGGTGTACGAAACCTTTTACAAAAGCTATAACCCTAAAGCGGCAGACCGCCTTGGCGTGGTATATACCCCTAACGAGATAGTACGCTTTATGGTTGAAAGTACCGACTACCTACTGCACAAGCATTTTAATAAATACCTAGAAGATAGAGATGTAGAAATACTAGACCCTGCCACTGGCACAGGTACTTTTATATGCGACATAATAGATTATATACGCAAGGATAAGTTGGCTTACAAATACAAAAACGAACTACATGCCAATGAGGTAGCCATATTGCCCTACTACATAAGCAACCTAAACATAGAGTTTACCTATACCCAAAAAATGGGTACTTATGGCGAGTTTAAAAACCTTTGTTTTGTAGATACACTAGATAATATTGCAGGACTAAACGAGAAGGTTACCGGCATACACAGCAAGTACAAAGTAATGGGCGATTTATTTGCCGTAACTACCGAAAACTCGCAACGCATTATAGACCAAAACCGCAAAAAAATAAGCGTAGTAATAGGCAACCCACCCTATAATGCCAACCAAGCCAACGAGAACGACAACAATAAAAACCGTGAATACCCCACCATAGATAAGCGCATAAAAGACACGTTTATAAAACAAAGCACTGCCCAAAAAACAAAGGTGTATGATATGTATGCAAGGTTTTACCGTTGGGCATTTGATAGGCTAGATGGTGATGGTATAGTAGCCTATGTAACCAACCGCAGCTTTATAGATAGCCGCACATTTGATGGCTTTAGAAAAACCATACAAACCGAGTTTGATGCGGCTTATATAATAGATACCAAAAGCGATGTACGAGCCAACCCTAAAATAAGTGGTACAGGCCACAATGTATTTGGCATACAAACAGGTGTAGCAGTAATGTTTTTGGTAAAAAAGCTAAAAAAAGACAACGCCACCTGCAAAATACATTATGTAACCATGGACGATTTTTGGCGTAAAGAGCAAAAACTACAATGGTTTGCCGAAAACCCTTTGCAAAAAATAAGCTTTGAAATAGTACGCCCCGATAAAACAACAATTGGATAAACCTAGCAGACAATGATTTTGATAGTTTAATGCCTTTGTGTAGTAAAGATGTGAAAAGTGGTAAAAGTAAAAAGGCTTTGTTTGAGTTGATTTCTAACGGGATTGTAACAGCTAGGGATGAGTGGTCATATGATTTTAATAAAAAAATGCTTGCAGAAAAAGCTAATTTCTTCTGTGATTTTTATACTAATGAGCAAGAAAGGTGGGAAAATTCTAATAAGAAAACTACCGTAAATAATTTTGTTAAGAGAGAAATTAAGTTTGGATCTGAAATAGAATCACATCTTGTAAAAGGGGATGAATTGACTTTTGATGAAAGTAAAATTATTGAAATTAACTTCAGACCATTTTTGAAAAAAAGTTTATACTTCGATAGAATCTACACTCACAGAATTTATCAATTAGAAAATATATTTGGCTTAGATGCAGCTTATAAAAATATTGCTATTACTTTCTTAAGTATTGCTTCCTCACATTTAATTTCTTGTCTTTGTACTAGTACAATTTTCGATGCAGGATTTTTAAAGCAAGGAAATGGCTTAACAAGTTCAGTTTCTCTATATAAATACGATAAAGACGGCAATCAAATAGACAACATCACCGATTGGGGTTTACAACAATTTACTAAACAGTATGGCAAAAAAGGGGTTACTAAAGAAGCCATTTTTCATTACGTATATGCCGTATTGCATCACCCTGCCTATCGCAAAAAATACGAACTCAATTTAAAAAGAGAATTTCCACGCATTCCATTTTACGATAACTTTTTGCAATGGGCTACTTGGGGCAAGCTATTGATGGATTTACATATTAACTACGAAACAGTTGCACCTTATGGTTTAGAAGAAATAAACATAGTGGTTGACTTAGCAGCAGGTGCCAGTTTAGATAAGCTATACAAGCCCAAGCTAAAAGCAGATAAGCTAAATGGTAATATAGAAATAGATGGGTTTACAACACTAGAAGGTATCCCCTCAATAGCTTGGGATTATAAACTAGGTAATAGAAGTGCCTTAGAATGGATACTTGACCAATACAAAGAAAGTAAACCCAAAGACCCTACCATAGCAGCTAAATTTAACACCTACCAATTTGCAGATTATAAAGAACAGGTAATAGACCTATTGCAGCGTGTATGTACCGTAAGCGTACAAACCATGGAAATTATAGGGCAAATGCCAGAGCAGACCTGTCAGGTTTTAAAAACCTGACGGGTCTGTGTAAAGAAACCTGACAGGTCTAAAAAAACAAATAACATCTTAAAAAATGGCACATGAAACCACATGATACCATATTACAAGCAGGTAGATTTTACCACATCTACAATAGAGGTATCAACGGTACCAATTTGTTTTATGAAGAACGTAATTATGGTTACTTTTTACAGAAGTATGCCTATTACATGTGTGATGTAGTAGATACCTACGCTTATTGCTTATTGAAAAATCATTTTCATTTATTGGTACGGGTAAAGGAAGATTTACCAGACCCGTCAGGTTTCGAAAACTTACCAGACCCGTCAGGTCTTCAAGACCTGACGGGTTTAAATAAAAACCTGACGGGTATAAATAAAGGTTTAAAAAAAGGTCTCCATACACCAGAACACATCATTAGCAAAAAATTTTCAGACCTATTTAATGCCTACTCTAAAAGTATTAACAAAGCTTATAACCGCACAGGCGGCTTGTTTGAAACACCATTTAAGCGCATACTAGTAAGTGATGATACTTATTTAAATCGATTGGTTTGGTATATCCACTCAAATTCAGAAAAGCATGGTTTTGTAATAGATTTTAAAGACTATCCACATTCATCCTACCATAGTTTATTAGCTCAAAAGTCTACAAAGCTAGCAAGAGAAGAAGCGATTAGATTATTTGGAAATGCAGAAGCTTATATACAATACCATACAATAAAGCAAACCGAAAGCGTTTTTAACCACTTGGTTATTGAGTTCGATTAAACCTTCCTTTATACCCGTCAGGTTCAAGACCCGTCAGGTTTTTAAAACCTGACGGGTCTATTTATTAATAAGAGGGGTGGTCGCAGACCGGGGTGTCATACCTACCTACCAAACCTTAAAATTTCCTTAATATTATAAAACTAGCAACAAGTTTTTTATTTTGCTATATATAAAATGCCTATTTAGCATTACCCCCCGATGAACGTATATAAAGCTTTTTTTCACCTTTAAATACAAAAATCTATGGCACAGTCCAAAGACAACATCATCACCCACGGCCTAAGTGGTAAAGTAGGCAACATTTTAGTGTTCTCGCAACGCAATGGTAAAACTTACGTAAGTAAAGTACCTAAGCAATCTACCAAAGAACCCACAGCAGGTCAGGTAGCGCACCAACAAAAGTTTCAACGTGCCATTTTATATGGTAAATCAGCCATTGCTAATCCTGCAACCAAAGCCGAGTACGAAGCAGACGCAGAAGTAGGCGAAAGTGCATTTAATGTAGCCGTTGCCGATATGCTACAAGCCCCCGAAATAGATAGTATCGATTTATCGGGCTACACAGGTAAAGTAGGCGAGAAAATAGTAATTATAGCCACCGACGATTTTAAAGTAACAAGCGTAACCGTAAACATTTCAAACGCCGATGGTACATTGGTAGAAGAAGGTGCCGCCGTTTTAGGTAATACAGGGGTAGATTGGGTATATACAACCACTGCCGTTAATGCTAGCCTAGCAGGCGATAAAATTACTGTAGAAGCAAGCGATTTGCCTGGCAATCTGTCAGAGAAGCAAGTAACCATATAGTTAGTAAAAAGTAAAGAAGGAGTATACTTTGAGTATACCTAGAGTATACCCTTAGCACAAATAAAGCATAAAAACTGCCACTGCAATAGTGGCAGTTTTAGTGTTTTCACCTTTGTTGTTAAACAGCAAATTACAGGTGTAGAGCTTACTAGCAACCAACGGTTATGTTACTATTTGTTGTAAAAAGCAAAGACAAACAAACGTAAGTACAATTTCCACCCTTGCTTCTTTGCCCTGTGGTTAATCCCAAATTTCAAAGCCCCTCTTCTTCATCAAACTCAATTCTTCTCGTAATATCTTTCAAAGCACTAAGGCGCTGCACAGCATAAGGTATGGTATCTACACCGCCTACAAATTTTAAGATATAGTTGTAAATGGCTACAATATCGCCGGCTAAAAACCCCTCTTGCCAATGCTTGCCCGTGGTAATGAGTAATGAGGTAATAATAACTGCTAGCACCAATAGTTCCATGGTGCCGAAGTTCCAAGCTTCTTTATCAGATATTTTTACCTGCCACTTACGTAGGTTGTTGTAGTGTTGGGTTATTTTTTTGGTGTTGCGGCTGCCTATTATTTCTACTTGCTTTTCTAGTTCATCGTTTTTAAGTTGGTTAAGGCGCTTCATGCGCTTGCCATAAAAATAGCTAATGATAGATACTGGCACTAACATGGCTAGGCATACAAGCACTACTGCACGGTCGTAAAATAGCAGCATAATTAACGAGCCTAGCAAGTTGTAAGCTGCTTCTACTACATAGTTAAGGTCAAACTCAAGAAAGTCAATAAACTCACGGGCTAGTGTACTATGGGCACTTAATTTAGATACTTCATCGCTCTTGTATTTGCGAGATAATAAGCGGGTAACTAATGCTGTGTAAATGGCTGAGTAAGTACGTGTATCGTACATATGCCTAATGGTACCTGCAATTAACCATAGCACATGTGCTGCTGCTAAGTACACCAAACCTTGGTAGCTACCATCTAGTAAGCCATCTACTGCTTTGCCCAGAAAAAATGGTCGCATCAGTAAGCCCAACATCTCTACACTAAACAAGCTGTACGTGAGTAGTAGCTTGTATTTGTATTGTAGCATGATGGTTTTAAGGGCCTCAAATCTCGACATGGTTAGTGGTTATGTTTTGCTCTTTCGGTAATGGTATTATTGGCTGTACCTGTAATCAAGCCTCGGCAATTGCTAGCCCCACATTGGCACATAAATGGCTGCATATCGGTGCTTAAAAAACTACTGTAATCTAGCGTTAGCTCTTCACCTTTTGCTATCGCTTTTGTAGTATACACGTTTAAGCCTTGGTAAGCCGTATTAGCTTCACAGCTATGGTTTTGTGGTGCCCAATTTTCTGGCTGTTCATCCCACAAAATAAACACTTCATCGCTTATGGGGTAAGCGTAGCGCCTAAAATCTTCTTGCGCTTTTTCGTCCCAATGCTGTTGTACATAGGCTTTGGTA
This sequence comes from Parasediminibacterium sp. HNIBRBA5674, assembly GCF_056745525.1. NCBI lineage: Bacteria > Pseudomonadati > Bacteroidota > Chitinophagia > Chitinophagales > Chitinophagaceae > Parasediminibacterium > Parasediminibacterium sp. HNIBRBA5674. The sequence continues at coordinate 25,847 of NZ_JBQWIE010000014.1, forward strand.
ACAATACGCTGTGCAAGCCCTTCGCCTTCAAATAGTATATCACCTGCAGCAATAGGTTGCGTGGCGTAAATGCCAAAGCCTGCAATGGCGTTGCCTTTTACTTCGTATTTCTTTTGCTTGCGTTGGTGCCTAGCCATGCCTTCGGCAATAATATGTTGTAAAAATTTGCGCTGCCCATAGCCATCATGTTGCAGTATAAAATCTGCCGAACCTTCGTAGCCATCTTTGTAAAATACTGAGCAGGTAAAATTGATTTCTAAAAAATATAGCTTGCCTGTGGCAGCATCCATTCTAAAATCTAGTCTAGCGTAGCCCACACCATTAAAGCCTTTAAATATGGCTTCGGCAGCACTACGTAGCTGTGCACCTATTGCCGCATCGGTACAAGGTATATTAGCATTTGGGTGTAGTTCAGAGGTTTTAAGAGCATAGGTTTTGTACTGAAAATTATCAGGAAAAATATATTCTATGGGCTGAAACGTAGTCACTGTTTTGCCATCTGCATTAGCAGCAAGCATTACGGTAAATTCTCTGCCAGCAATATATTCTTCTACCAATAGTTCATCATATTCGGTAAGTACTTGGGCCACTTTTGCCCGTAAGGCAGCCATATCTTTTACCATACTATTATCGTCAATGCCCAGACTATCACCTGCTTTTGCAGGCTTTACAAACAAGGGAAACTGTAAGTGTTTGCAAGCAATAGTTACGTCATCTGTAGCGGTAATTAAAGCATAGCTAGGTGTAGCCACGCCAGCACAGTAAGCCACATATTTCATCAGGGGTTTTGGTGGGTCGTATAATTTGGTGGTAGGGCCAGTAAATGGTAGGTTTAGTAGTTCAAGCGTGTATATCACGTCTATAGATGGTACTTCCCATTCAAGGTAGCCCTCGCACAAGTTTACAAATACATCGTAACCCTTATACTGCAAGGCTTTTAGCTGCTTGTAGGTAGTCAGCTTGTTTAAAAAAACAGTGTCTACCTGTGCTTCAGGTAGTAAGGGTTGTAAGTCTCTTGCAGGGTCGTAATATTGGTAATCTACCGCCGAGGTTGAATAGTCTGGCAGTAGCACACATACTTTAAGCTGCTTAGTAACAGCTGATTGTAAAATGAGTAACCGCTGATTATCTTGATTGGTATGATGTGCCATGATTTATTAACGCTGATGAATGATTAGTAACCGTTGATTAATTATGATATAATGATGTAATTATGATAGGATGGATAAAAGCATCATAGACAACCATACGCATCATTATTAATCAGCGGTTAAGGCTGTTATTAATTATCTGCACTACCAACTCAGTAAAGCTAATATTTGCGAAGCGTAAAATAGCGCCAATGCTCGTAAAGTTTTCATCATCACTTATACCGCATTGTGCATTTACCTCTAGTACATATAGCTTGCCAGTGGCTTTTTCCATACGTATATCTACCCTTGTATAGCCAATGCCTTTTACCGCCACATAAGCATCCCAAGCGACTTGCATGATGCTAGTGTGCAAGGTTTTGTCTGGTACTGCGTACTCATAAAAGTTAGCATTGTTAGGCATGGGTGTTTCATCTTCATATATTTCCCATAGCCTGTCAAACGATAAAAACTGTTCGTGTGGTGGTAAGCTTTCATGAAATACCCTTTCTACCGGTGGGTACACAATGGCTTTGTCTGGTTGGTGGTGGTTGCCCACTATTAACACTGTAAATTCTGGTCCATCTATAAATGCTTCGGCTACCAAACCATCGGTAGCTAGCTGCCATCCACGGTAGCCCGCAAACATGGTCGCTACCTGTTCTTGCAAGGCTGGCATAGTATGTACCACATTTTTTACACCCACACCCATACTACCGCCCGATACAGATGGCTTTACAATAGCAGGTGTGCCTAGTTGGGTAAATAATTCGCTCACATCATCGGTAGGCTGCCTGACGGCTAGCCACTTAGGTGTGGGCACAGCAGCGGCATCAAAAGCCTGCTTCATATCTATTTTAGAGGTAGTAATGTGGTAAAAAAAGGCATCAGCCCCCGTGTAGCAAAGGCCATATTGGGCAAGCAATTTTACTACAGAAATACCCGGTGTGCCATTTATTTCGTCACCATCGCAAAGGTTAAGTACCACTTGCTGTACACTTGTGCTCACTTGTGTTTGAGCTATTTGTGTAATAATATCGGCATAGCTAGCCATGGTTACAGGCTGCCATTGCCAGCTTACGCCTAGCTGAGCAAATACAGCTGTGTATTCAGCAATGCTTTGGGTAAAGTCGTAGTAGTAATCTAGGTTAGCATCGTTGGTTACTACATAGGGCGCAAGCACCCATACATGTAACGCATTGGCAGGTAAGGCAAGGGTTGTGGTATTTGGCATTGGTACATGGGTACTACTTGAAAGCAGCAAGTTGTTGTTTAATAAAATCGGTAAAGCGCTGTTGTGCAATAGCACTATTGCTAAGATAGGCTGCGCCTTGTATTAATTGCAAACAATTTTCAGCGCCACAGTTACACAGAAAGGGTTGGTCCATTTGCCACTCCGTAGATGGGTAGAAAAAACGCAGTTCTTCGCCCTCTGATATCGGCTTAATGCATACCAATTGCATAAGTGTGGTATCGAAAAATACATTGGGGCTGCAACTATGGTTGATGTATTGTAGAAATTCAGGCATCAGCGTAATATGCTTATCAATACCCACTTGTACGGTGAGGTAGCTAGGCCTTGTAAAGGTTTCTTTAGCATTAAAAAAGCTAATTACTTCGCCTGCTGCTATTAGCTTTGTAGCATTTAATGATTTTTGATTGGTATCTGTATTTAGTAATACATCTGCAAACGCATGACGGCTAATAATGGTAAATGTTGGGCTGGCAATGTTATTCATGCAGTATAAGAGTAGCTTACCCCTAAAAGGTTTAACTATAAGTACTCCTTAAAACCTTAAAAATCCATTAATTTATAGCGTAGCCAAGTATTCCATCACTTCGCTAAGTGATTTTTTAAACGAGATATTGTTAGGCACTTTCTTTTTGTACTGCTGCGTAAGCAAGCCCGATACAATCAATTTACCATCAAAAAAGCGGTGGTGTGCGTTTATTAAAAATTTCTCGAAGTTAAAGTTTTGTGCCACAGCTGTAAGGTGCGTGTATAGGTAAGTAGGCTTTTTAAGGTTGGCTACAAACTCTACATCTTTCAGTGGTACATTGGCACCAAGGTATATTACTTTTACGCCCCTTGTTTTTAGCAGGTAGTACATAAATAGCAGGCCAAGTTCGTGGTGTTCGCCTTCTGGCAAAAACAATAACATGGTTTTTGAGCTAGAAATATGGGTAACTAAACCTTCAATACCAACTATTAATTTTTGGCGAATAACATTAGTTACCAAATGTTCCTGTGCAGGATTCACATGGTTGGTAATCCATAAAATGCCTATACGTTCAAGAAAAGGAAAAATAATTTGAGTAATTGTTTTTTCAATACCACGAGCCGAAATATGCGTATCTAATAGTGCTTCAAAGTCTTCTATTTTCATATCCACCATGTGGTGAATCAACTCGTTAATGGCACGTTCTTGCTGCGCCTGGCTTTGCGATAGCGATACGATTTTATCCTTCATTTCAGGATAACTCATACGATCTATATGCGATATCTTGAACCCGTACTTGTTTAGTAGGGCAATGTTTAGTACGGTTTTCAGCTCATCGTTAGTGTAGTAGCGAATATTGGTATCGGTACGCTGCGGCTTTAAAAAACCATAACGTTGTTCCCATATACGAATGGTATGGGCTTTTATGCCAGACAATAACTCTAAATCTTTAATGGTAAAAGCGTTCATGTAGATAGAACAACAGTTTTGGGAAAAGGTTTAAACTTGGGCTGCGTAACGTTAAACAAAGGTAGGGTAGTTGAGTCTGGAAGGCAAATGGGCAGGAAGGCTTCAAGGTAGTATACTTTATAATTTTTTATTTCATTATTCAAGTAAAAAATCATCGTAAATCCGTCCCAACTGCGTCATTCGTGCTCCTATCTTCTTAACTTTAACACTAAAACCAAACTATACATGAAAGCAATATTTGCCATAGGCTTGCTCTGTACTATTTTTTCGATAAGCAGCTTTACACCAACTGCCCCTACACCAGATGCAGCAAAAGACAAACAACTAATAGCGGCTATGCTAGATAGCTTTAACGTCGCAGCATGCAAGGCCAATTATCAGGCTTACTTTAACTTCTATACAAGCGATGCTATTTTTATAGGCACCGATGCTACAGAACGCTGGGATAAAACCCAGTTTATGGTATGGGCCAAGCCTTATTTCGACCGTGGTAAAGCATGGAACTTTAAAGCCTTAGAGCGCCACATTTACCTAAATGCTAAAGGTGATATGGGCTGGTTTGACGAACTACTACAAACACAAATGAAAATATGTCGTGGCTCGGGTGTAGTAGTAAAACAAGGCAATACCTGGAAGGTGCAGCAGTATGTACTATCTATGACCATACCTAACAGCAAAGTAGATAGTATTGTAGCTATAAAAGCACCTATTGATGATGTCTTAATTAGTAATTTAATAAAATAATATGTGCCAATGTTATAGTTATCAGCGTTTAGAAAAAGCTTCTAACAATTCTCTTTCACGCTTGCTTAAGTTATCTATACCATGCCTGCCAATTTTATCTAGTATCGCATCTATGGTATCTGCTTCCATCTTCTTTTGGGCATTATATTTTTGGTCAATAGTGTAATAGGGTAGGTTGTTTTTTACAAATAAATTATCTACCAATAGTAAGTGCGGCTTGATAATAATCATGTAAATGAAAATAATAGCAGGAACAGTAATGAGTAAAATGGCTGTGTAGTTATAGCGTAATACTTCTGGCTCGCAGGCAATAGCTGCAAGCATACCTACTAATGCACCACCAAGATGAGCCTCGTGGCCAATATTGTCTTTCTGAGACTTAATACCATAAATAGACACTGCTACAAATAGAATACCGTATAGCCAACCCGGTAAGTAGAAAAATACCGATATGCTAGGCTGCAAGGCAATAGCTGCGAAAATAATACCACTTATAGCACCGGATGCACCCACTGCACTATAATCGCTGTGATGCCTGTGTACAAATAGCGATAGCAAATTGCCACCCACCAAACTGATAAAATATATCAGCAGAAACATGCCGCCACCAAACACTAGTTCTACACTATTGCTAAACATGTACAGGCTAAGCATATTAAACACTAAGTGCTGCCAATTAACATGTAAGAACCCTGAAGTAATGAGACGTTTATAATCTTTACGTTTTAAAATGGCATCAACCTCAAACTTATAACCATCAAAAAAGGTTTGGTTTGTAAACCCTTGATAAGACGCAATAACGTTGATAACAATAAGTATAAAACCTAAAATACCACTGAACGACATACAAATAGATTTAGCGCATTGGTGTTAAACAAATATAATGCGTGTGGTAATATTTGTGACAATAGCTATCCACTTGTTCTGCTATTTTCAGCTAAATAATTTTAATTTGAATTAAACTCTTATTTACTTAAAGGCGTTGTATCGTTACAGTATTTTTGTAGTCTCTTTAATTAAACCACCTAACAATGCCTTTTTTACAAATAGCCGATGTGCCTGTTACCGATATTATTGAAGGATATCATGCCCAATTTATTCATACAGATAGTATGACTTTTAGTTTTATAGATGTAGATGCGAATAGTGCTTTGCCTTTGCATAGTCATCCACACGAGCAAGTGAGTCAAGTAATTTCTGGTAAGTTTGAACTAACAGTAGATGGTGTTTCAAAAGTATTAGAACCGGGTGATGTAGCTGTCATTCCTTCAAACGTGGTGCACGGTGGTGTGGCTATTACCGATTGCAAATTGCTAGATGTATTTACACCAGTAAGAGAAGATTATTTGCAAAAAAGCTTGGCCGCAGCTGCGAAAAGACAGGAACACTGATTTTAAAAGATTTAAAGGGATAGACAAAGGATGGAATCAGTGCAAATCAGTTGTATCTGTGACATCTGTGTTACTATCAAATTACTTCATCATTTGCTGTAAATGCAACATTGCAGCAGTGTTAATGCTATCATTTAGCGATACTGCTATGTCGTTTTTCTCAGCTGTTGTTAAGTGAAAGCTTAAACTAGCTCTTGCGGCTTCTTTGGTAGGTATGTATTGAAAAGTGACACGATTAAAGTTGCTACCATAACTACGGCGTAAATATTCTATCGCATCATGCTGGTAATAGTCTTGCATTTTAAACCAGTTGTTTTGCAACAGCAAAAATGGTTTTGTAAAAAAGCTGACAATGCTATTGCCATCCATCGGTTTATCCCAATCATCCATGGCTCTGTCGCGTATTTGAATTAACACCACACCGCTTGTATTTGCTTGTAGCCAATCTTTAAATGTTTCTATAAAACGCAGTGTTGTTTCTTGCCCAAAATTATCTCGTAAGCCTGCATCCATTACATCAATAATAGGATTGGTAGGTAACCATACATTAGGCAATACATAAGGAAACGTTGCATTCATACGCAAAGCACTCAATACTCTAATATTGGTACTGCCTTGTTTAGCAAATAAGCTATTAAAATCAACCGCATCTGGTTGGTAAACCGTTAAGCGATTACTATCTGTAACAGGTTGCATTAAAAAACGCATAGGCTGTGTGCCAATAATCATTTTCCTGCCATCTCTAGAAATAACTGAGCTGTAAAGCATAGTAGGAATATTGGCGGCAACTTCATCTTTTATGTAAGCTTTTAAAGGCTTGTCTAGTAGGTTATTCGTGTTAGTATTTAATTGCTGCTCAAAAGCATAGCCTCTATCTTTTGTGTACTTAATATTGTTGTTGGTAAATTTTTGTGCTGGTCCTAAAATATCTCTAGCTACAAACGATGAAAACAAAGGATTTAAAAGGTCTTTAGAAATGTCATCTACATAAGTTTTCTGAAAGAGATTGATGGGCCTGCCTTTCAGCTTTTGCAAATACAATTCACGATAATAAGCAGCACCAAGCATACCGCCAGAAGCACCATTAATTAACATGGTTTGGCGCATTAATGTACCGCCCATGAGGCTATCAATACGCTGTAATGTGTGCATGGTAAATGTAGCACTACGCGTACCACCGCCACTTACATTAATGATGTACATGATAGGCTTATTGGTAGTTTGTTGTTGTTTCCAATTATTTAAGCGTTGCAAAAATAGTTGCTTATCTGCCAGTTGGTTGCTATCACTTGCAAGGGCGTTAATGGTCTCAGAATTATAGAGCGGCCTATCATCTTTTGTTTGATAAGCAAGACCGTAAGCTTTGTTTCGTGGGTCAAAATACTCTTGCTCGTACAAGTAGTTGAACAATAAAAAAGTTACTAGTAATACAGGAATGCTCCAATTTTTTAAGAGGATAGAAAAAGCACCGCCAACCGCTACCAATATGGCAAAGAGTAAGGTAATACTAGCGGCAGCAGGTATTATAAACACAGGATTATCCAAGAAGAAGCTTATGCCTACCAAAAACATAAAAGCAATAAGAATGGCATATACAGACGCCAAGTGGTGTCGCTTAAAAATACTGTTTAAATAATCATCTGAATAGTGCCGTACATCTCGTGGCTGACGCAAATGAAACATGGCACTTAAAAACCAATCAACTCTTATGTCATCATGCTTTGCAGGTAATTTCTTTCGGCTTACTACACGATTATAATGTTTATTGGCGCTAGTAATTACAGCCACCATACTGCGATAAATGGTTTTATCGGCTGTAAAAAAATATAAAAATGCTATGGCAATAGCAGCCATTAAACCAACAACAAACCCCATTACAAGCAGTACAATACTTGCAGTAGAATTGTATTCTTCCTGTTGCTCGTACTTAATGGCTTTTAATAAATAATACAGTAAAAATGTTACAGGAATAATGGAATTGTTAATACAGTATTTTAAAAAAGGCTGTGCAGTTGTCGCTAAAAAGCGTACTACTTTGCTATGCAGAATAAAGGTGGTGATGTTCCAACTCATGATAAATACACCAATGGCAACACCTACAATAGCCGAACTGAAAAAGCTCACATTGCCCATGTATTCAGGCGCAAGAAATAAAGACACCGCACCAAAACTGCTCATGAAATTACTAGCTATGGTAGCAAATAATATATACCAAAATACTAGGAATATTTGGTAGCGTTTAAAGTGTAGTAAGCACAATTGTATGGGCAAACTATACCAAAACCCAATAAGGTATTTCTTCATGGGCAAGTGAAATTATTACACAACAATGTAGCATAAAAATAGCAAGATTGCCTGCTATTTATTTTACTTTTAGCTGTAAGAAATTGTTAAATACTACAGCCACTAATATTGACGATACAAGCAAATGTGCAGGTTGTGCCGCAGGCGGAAAATTTACATACACCAATATAATACCTACAATAATTTCTAACAGTATCACACCAATGGTATTTTTAAAGCGTACCGCAGTTTTAAACACTGTTCTTGATTGTAAGTAGGCATAAATGGCAAGGGCAACAATTACCAAAGAAAAACTTCTATGAATGTAGAAATATAGATTCAATTGTTCAACCCAGCCGCTACGATTTAAGTAGTTTAAATGTTCGGCTATCGTATCTATTTGTGTACGTACATTGGTGCCAAGTATTATTTGTGCAAATACAAGTAATAGCAATACCACATTAAGGTTCACAATTTTTCGAGACGTAAATACCAAGCGTTTGCCTTTTACCAAAAACATAATGTACAAGCATAAAAATACCATTGCCAATGCACCAAACATGTGTAGTGATATTTTAAGTGCAGCGAGGTTACTATCAACTACTGTCTTTCCAAGCCAAGCTTGAAAACCTGTTAATAGAATTAAGCCAAAACTAAGTAAGGCAATGCTTTTCTTTTGGCGCCAAAACCACAAACTCCAAATAAATTGGATGGCAATGAAAATACCTAGTAAAGCACCTAGTAAGCGGTTAATGTATTCAATCCAAGTATTTAAAACGTTGAATACAGCATAATTGTGTTTCTCGTATTGTTTCCAATTCGTAGGGTTAAATGTTGTGCCACTTACAAACTTTTCTTGTGCATATTTCAAGCTATCATTATGAATAATAAACTGCCCTTTTTTATAAGCATGATTGGGTTGAAACATGACTTCTTTAACATCAGTTGGTGGTATGGCTTTGCCAAAACAAGTAGGCCAATCTGGGCAGCCCATACCACTTTGCGTAGTGCGTACAACGCTACCTGCAATTATTACTAAAAATACATTTACCAACACAAACCACAGGTATATTCTAAAACTTCGTGAAGCTGTCATTGCCATTCAATTAAGTCGGTAAAGTTAGGTTTAATAAGTATGATTTATGGGTGGCTGTTAAAACAAACGGCTTCTTATTCTTCTAAGCGAAGAACAAAAAGCCGTTTAAATGTTGAGATAAAATAGTTATCTATTCTTCTATTTTTTCGTACTCACCTTGTAATGCGTACCAGCCAAATATTACTAAGCCAATGGCTATTGGAATGAATATGGCGATGAAAACACCCCATTGAATTTTAGTATCAATAACAGGCTTTTTTTCCATTTCATGCCAAGCTGTAACTACTAAATAGTATAAACTTATTGGGCCTAATAGTAGCCAAATGATGCCGAGATATTTTTTTATTGCGTTCATAAATAACCGCTGATTTATTTGATTGAATGTAACCGTTGATTAGAATTGATAGAATGATGTACCATGATTCAAAACATCATAGTAAATCCAGTTATCATTATTCATCAGCGGTTTCTGTTACTTTTTTATTTGTTATATACACAGCACCAATTACCAAGCATACTGTTGCTACGATAATTGGGTACGATAAACCTGCTAATTTATCATTGGTATAAATAGTAGTTAATAGCGTTGCAATAAAAGGTGTTAAACCACCAAAAACACCATTACCTATGTGATAAGGCAAACTCATAGATGTGTAGCGAATTTTTGTAGGGAACATCTCAACCAAAAAGGCTGCAATTGGTCCGTACACCATGGTTACATATACAATCATAATGAATACTAAGCCTATCATTTTCCAATAACTACTAGTGCCAAGCGTTTTGACTGTAGTTAAAGAAACAGGTGATTTTAAGTTAAGCGTAGCTACATCACTTGAATCTCTTACTGTTCTAGTAATAGTAGTGCCATCATCGTAGTAGTTGGTTGTTTTAATCACTCTTACAAATTCCTTACTATCTTTTACAGGATAAGAAATAGACTCAATCTTTTTGCTATCAACTACTTCTACTTTGCTTTTCTCGTTACTTAGTTCTAATAAGCCTGAAAATAAAGGTTTGTAGGTAACAACTGCTAGCAACATACCTACTAGCATAATCCATTTACGACCAATTTTATCGCTCCAGCCACCAAACAATACAAAGCCCGGTGTAGCAAATACAATTGCCCAAATCAATATGGTTCTGCTTTGTTCAAAGTCTACCTTACACACGTTTTCAATAAAGCTTTGTGCATAAAACTGCCCTGTGTACCACACTACACCTTGCCCCATAGTAGCGCCAAACAATGCTAGCAATACCATCTTTAAATTTTGCTTTTTGCCAAAGCTTTCTTTTAGAGGATTGGTGGAAGTTTTACCTTCAGCTTTCATTTTACTAAACAATGGGCTTTCGCTCATTTTTAAGCGTATGTAAATAGACAAACCAACCAATGCTATAGACACCCAAAAAGGAACACGCCAGCCCCAATCGTTAAACGTATCTACGCCTAAAGATTTACGTGTTAGTAATATTACACCAAGAGACACGAACAAGCCCAATGTGGCGGTGGTTTGTATCCAACTGGTAAAATAGCCACGTCTGTTAGCAGGTGAATGTTCGGCCACATAAGTAGCGGCACCACCATATTCACCACCAAGTGCAAGGCCTTGAATTAAGCGTAACAACAACACCAAAATAGGTGCTACATAACCAATTTTAGAGAAGGATGGTATTAAGCCAATGGCAAATGTAGAGCCACCCATTAGCACTAGCGTTAGTAAAAAGGTATACTTTCTACCAACAATATCACCCAGCCTACCAAATACCAATGCACCAAAAGGTCTCACAATAAAGCCTGCGGCAAATGTGGCTAATGTACTAAGTAAAGCTGCTGTAGGATTGGTAGAAGGGAAAAACTGCGCTGCAATAATAGGCGCAAGACTACCAAAAATGTAAAAGTCGTACCACTCAATAAGGGTACCCATAGACGAGGCCATAATTACTTTTCTAATGGCACTGCTGTTTAATTCCATAAGGCGTTAGTTATATCGTTTAAGTTTTGAAAATAATACTTTATCTATTACAAACCATGCTGCCCCATCTTGCAACGAGAATTAGTTGATCATAAATTCCTTTTCAATTATTCCCAACATCAAATTATCTTCATCACTTAAAAAATAAAAGTATTTAACGAGCCATGTCATATCCTTACCAGATTAATTCATTTGAAGATTACCAATCAGCGTATAAACAAAGTATAGAAAACCCTGAAGATTTTTGGGGTGAAATTGCCAGCAATTTTATTTGGCGAAAAAAATGGGATAAAGTTCTTAATTGGAATTTTAAAGACCCAACTATTGAATGGTTTAAAGGTGGTAAACTTAATATTACAGAGAACTGTATTGATAGGCATTTAGCCACTATGGGTGAAAGACCAGCTATCATTTGGGAGCCAAATAATCCTGAAGAAAGAACACGTATTGTAACCTATAATCGTTTACACAAAAGGGTTTGCCAGTTTGCACAAGTACTTATTAATAATGGTGTAAAAAAAGGTGACCGTGTATGTATTTACATGGGTATGGTGCCAGAACTAGCTTATGCTGTGCTTGGTTGTGCTAGAATTGGTGCTATTCATTCTGTAATATTTGGTGGTTTTTCTGCGCAAAGTATTGCTGATAGATTGTACGATGCTGGTGCAGAATTTATAGTTACTTGTGATGGTGCTTACAGAGGCGAAAAAGTAATTCCGCTTAAAAATGTAATTGACGATGCTTTGATTGGCAACAGAACGGTGAAAAAAGTAATTGTGTATACACGCACAAGAACACCAGTGTCTATGCTAAAAGGTAGAGATGTATGGTGGGAGGACGAAATGGAACACGCAGAACATCAAGTAGAGAAAGATGGTGTTGTAAGCTTTCCTGCTGAAGAAATGGATGCAGAAGATCCGCTGTTTATATTGTACACAAGTGGTAGTACTGGCAAGCCAAAAGGTGTGGTACATACTTGTGGTGGTTATATGGTATACACTAACTACACTTTTGTAAATGTGTTTAATTACAAACAAGGCCAAGTACATTTTTGTACTGCCGATATAGGTTGGATTACAGGGCATTCGTACATTGTATATGGCCCTTTAAGTGCTGGTGGTACAAGCTTAATGTTTGAAGGTGTACCTACGTACCCTAATGCTGGTAGATTTTGGGATATTGTAGACAAGTATAAAGTGAGCATTTTATACACAGCGCCTACAGCTATTAGAAGTTTAATGGGCTTTGGTTTAGAGCCTTTGCAAGGCAAAGATTTATCATCGTTAAAAGTGTTAGGCACAGTAGGCGAACCAATTAATGAAGAAGCATGGCATTGGTATGATGAACACATTGGTAAGAAGAAATGCCCAATTGTAGATACTTGGTGGCAAACAGAAACAGGTGGTGTACTAATAAGCAATATTGCTGGCATTACACCATCAAAACCAGGCTGGGCAACATTACCACTGCCAGGTGTGCAAATGGTACTAGTAGATGAAAAAGGCGAAATTGTAGAAGATGGTGAGGAAGACACAGTGAGTGGTAACTTATGTATTAAAGCGCCTTGGCCTTCTGTTTTACGTACCACTTATGGTGACCATGAACGTTGCCGTGTAAACTATTTTGCTACGTATGAAGATTTGTATTTTACTGGTGATGGTGCATTGAGAAATAAAGATGGTTTTTATAGAATTACAGGTCGTGTAGATGATGTATTAAATGTTAGCGGCCACCGTATAGGAACTGCAGAAGTTGAGAATGCATTGAACATGCACGCTGGTGTAATAGAAAGTGCTGTAGTTGGCTATCCACACGATATTAAAGGGCAAGGTATTTATGCGTATGTGGTGCTAGATAAAGTACATGGCTCGCATAATAATGATGAAGCGTTAACCAGAAAAGATATTTTACAAACTGTAACAAGAGTAATTGGTGCTATTGCAAAGCCAGATAAAATACAGTTTGTGAGTGGCTTGCCTAAAACTAGAAGTGGTAAAATTATGCGTCGTATTTTAAGAAAGATAGCAGAAGGTGAAGTTGAAAATTTAGGTGATACTTCTACACTATTAGACCCAAGTGTGGTTGATGAAATTAAAAATAATAAGCTGTAATTAGCAATAGCTTAAGTATTAAAAAGCCCTACAGTTATAGTACTGTAGGGCTTCTTTATTATTCGCACTTAGCGTTTATTTTTAAAAAAATCTTTCATTAGTTTGGCACATTCAAAAGCTAAAATACCAGATATAATTTCTGTTTTTGGGTGTAAAGGACTGCTACTTGTGAATTTTCTGTAACCATTTTTGTCATCAGTAGTGCCATAAACAATTTTACCAATTTTACCCCAATACATGGCGCCGCAACACATCAGGCATGGCTCTACCGTTACGTACAAGGTAGCATCTGGTAAATATTTACTACCAAAAGCATTGTAGGCTGTTGTTAATGCTAATATTTCAGCATGCGCTGTACTGTCGTTTAGTATTTCTACTTGGTTATGGCCTTTGGCAATAATTTTATTATTCACCACTACCACAGCACCTACAGGTACTTCATCTTTATAAAATGCTTCTTCAGCTTCTCTTAAAGCTTGGCGCATAAAATATTCATGTGAAAATTTAACCTCATCAAACATTTGCGCAAAATAATCATTTGTTGAAAGCTGTATAAAAAAGATGAACTTGGCAACTTATTTCGTCCATTTTTCGTTTTACTTAAAAATCAATCCATGACCGTTAGACAACGCATTTTAAAAGCCATTTATCCATTAATCATGTTGAAAGGAAAATTGTTTCCTTCTAAAATTGATGTACAGAAAAATGTTTTACAAGCACCTAGTACTACATCAATATACGACTTAGAATTCGTTTTAAATAATGGTACTACCGTTGCTCTGAGCAAATACAAAGGGCAGAAATTGGTAATTGTAAATACTGCTAGCGACTGCGGTTATACTGGTCAATACGATGAATTGGAAAGTGTTTTTACTGAATACAAAGGCAAAGTGATGATGCTTGCATTTCCTGCTAATGATTTTAAAAACCAAGAAACCGCAGATGATAACACTATTGCGCAGTTTTGCAGAATGAATTATGGTATTAGTTTTCCTATTGCGCAAAAGACTAACGTTGTCAAAAGTGCTAGTCAGCATCCTATTTTTCAATGGCTTTCTAGTAAAGAAAAAAACGGTTGGTGCCGCCAAGCACCCGTTTGGAATTTTTGTAAATACGTAATTAACGAGGAGGGAATTTTAACCCATTTCTTCTCGCAAAATATTTCCCCTGCGAGTAAGGTGTTTTTAGAATCCCTAGTTTAAGGGGTGTGTAATTGTTAAGCTATTTGCAAATTGTCTGTACTTTTATCTGCCCTAACAAATTAAAGAATTGCCATGCTTACGAAAAACGACATTGAAAGATATTTTATTTCCGAAAAAAACGACGCTCGTATTTTTATTATTATTGGAATTACTTCTGCTATCATTGGCATTTTAGGCTTTTTTATTTACAAGTCTCAAGCCTGGAAAGGCGCAGCACTGCCATTAATTACAATTGGTTTTATAGAGGTAATAGTTGGTTACTCAACTTTTAAAAGAAGCGATGATGATAGGTTAAGAATGATTTATGCTTACGATATGAATCCGAGTGAAATTAAATCGTACGAACTACCTAGAATGAATGTGGTAAATAAAAATTTTACAACGTACCGCTTATTAGAATTAGGATTGGTAATAGCTGGTATAATGTTGGTATTTTATAATAGTTTCTTCTCGTTACCTGAATACAAACAAACAGAAGAGTATTCATTTTCTCATGGCCTAGGCATTGCATTAGCTATTCAGGCGGTTATTTTATTAAGTACCGATTTTTTTGCTGAGAAGCGTGCCGCTAAATACACCACACAAATTAAAAGCTACGTTCAAGAACTTAAAATTTCTAGATAAATCTTTTACCCTGTAAAACTTATTAAGCCTTCTACGGCTTTATCTAAAGTTGTTTTCTGCTTCGCAAAGCAAAAACGCAGCACCTGATTATCTGTACCATCTTTGTAAAATGCTGATATAGGTACAGTTGCAATGCCATGATGTTTGGTGAGATAAATAGCTAAGTCTTTATCCGACAAATTGCTCAAACCTTTGTAGCTATAGCACTCAAAATAGCTACCATGTGATGGTATTAATTTAAAAGCTGTGTTTGCCATCAAGCTTCTGAAATAATCACGTTTTTCTTGTAATGTTTCACCAAGCGATAAATAGGCGTCTTTATTAGTAATGTATTCTGCTAATGCTACTTGCTTTGGTGTATCGCAACTAAAACAATTAAACTGGTGTACTTTTCTAAACTCAGCCATTAAACTTGGCGCAGCAATACAATAGCCCAATTTCCATCCTGTACAGTGATATGTTTTGCCAAAAGAAAAACATACAAAACTGCGTTCTAGCAAGTCTGCGTGGCGCAAAATGCTTTGATGTGTAATGCCATCATATATCAAATGTTCGTACACTTCATCGCTTAAAATAATGATGTTGGTATTGGCTACAATACTTCTCAATTCTACAATGTCTTTTTCACTCAGCACACTACCTGTTGGGTTATGTGGGCTGTTTATCATGATCATTCTTGTTTTGTTGGTGAGCTTTGCCCTTACTTCATCCCAAGGAATTGAATAATCTGGATATTGCAATGCAATGCGCACCGCTACACCACCATTTACTTCTATGTTAGGTATATAACTATCATAGGCTGGTTAAAAAACAATTACTTCGTCACCTGGTTGCAATACAGTAGTTAATGCTGTGTAAATGGCGTAAGTGCCGCCAGGTGTAACGGTTATTTGTGTATCTGGGTTAATAGTAGTTTGATACAATTGGGCTACTTTCTCAGCCAATCTTTCTCTTAACAATGGTAGCCCATTCATGTGTGCATATTGGTTAAAACCATCACGCATGGCTTTGGTTACAAGGTCAGTTAGTTCTGCACTCATCATAAAGTCAGGAAAACCCTGCCCTAGGTTTATAGCTTTGTGTTCTATTGCTAGCTGACTCATTAATGTAAAAATGGTTGTGCCTACATTGGGTAGTTTCGATTGAATGTGCATCAGAGATATAATTGAGATTACTTGCTTCTAAGATTTTTATAAATTTTTATAGCACTCATTAGCACGGCAATAAAACAAGCCAAGCCTACCAAGCCCCATACTAAACTCATGGCTTGTTTTACTACTACAAGCATTACAATTACTATTAAAAATATGGTGGCAACTTCATTCCATACACGCATTTGCTGCGATGAATATTTAAACACACCTTTCACTTGCTGCTTAAATAAAACATGTAGCGTATAAAAGTATGCGTACAAAAAAACAACGAAAATGAGCTTTAGTAATAGCCATCTGCTACCAGTATCTAATAAGCCGTATTGCCAGTGACCCATAAATAAAATGGCTGGTCCAAATATGAGTGTTAATACAGCTGATGGCCATGTAATTCCATACCATAAGCGTTTCATCATTATGGTAAATTGTTCTCGTAGAGCCTGCTTAGCTTCTTCAGGTTTTTCACCTGCTTCTATGTTGTAAATGAACAAGCGAGGCATGTAAAACATACCAGCAAACCATGTGACAATAAATATGATGTGCAAGGCTTTTAGATATAAATACATAACCGCTGATTAATAATGATAGTATGATATGCTATGCAATTATACACTTTATCTCAATTTCCCTTCATTGTCGCATTATCAAATCATCACATTATACCATTACGGCTTCACCCTCACTTTCCTTTACCCATTTTGTTACTGCATTTATCCATAGTGGATGCGTGTTTAAGCAAGGTATCATTTCGTAGCTTTCACCACCTGCTTCTATAAAATCTTCTTTACCACGTATTGCTATTTCTTCTAGGGTTTCTAAGCAATCACTTACAAATGCAGGGCAAACTACCAATAGCTTTTTAATCCCTTCACCTGGCATGTCTTTTAATCTAAAATCGGTGTAAGGTTTTAACCAAGGGTCTCTACCAAGCCTTGATTGAAACGAATAGCTGTATTTATCTTTTGGCAAGCCTAATGCTTGTGCAGTTAATTCTGTAGTAACTAAACATTGGTGTCTATAGCAAGTTTCATGCGCTACAGAATCTACGCTACAGCAGTTTTCTTGCATCAAGCAATGTTGCTTAGTAGGGTCAGTTTTTTTCAAATGTCTTTCTGGTATACCATGATAGCTAAATAATATATGGTCATACTCTTGCGACAAATACGGCTTTATATTTTCTGCAAAAGCATGAATATAATCTACATTATTATAGTAAGGCTTTATCGTTTGCAGCTTAAATGGGTATTGATATTTTGAATGTACTTCTTTCATGTAGTCAACAGCCGTTTCATAACTACTCATGGCATAATGCGGGTAAAGCGGCACCAATACAACTTCTTCAATGCCTGAATGTTCTTGCATCAATTTGTCGTAAGCATATTTTGGCGAAGGATTACCATAGCGCATTGCAATCTCTACTGGTTCTTCAAAGTTCTCTTGCACTTTAGCTTGCAGTTGCTTCGTTATTTGTATCAGTGGTGAGCCTTCTTTCCACCAAATTGTTTGGTAAGCATGTGCACTTTTAGGCGCACGTAGCGGCACAATAATACCACGTACCAATAATAAACGCACCAAATAAGGGATGTCTATCACTTTCTCGTCCATCAAAAACTCAGCTAAATATTTGCGTACATCACTCGTTTTGGTACTATCTGGCGAACCAAGATTCATTAAAATAATACCACGTTTTATATTACTCATGTAAATTGTTTTAAAAGTTGTGCTAGCGTTTCTGCGCTGTTTTTAATGGTTTCTCTTTTGGCGTTCCCTTCGGTCGGGCTTTGCGTTGCAAGTCCTCGCAACACTTTGTGTTGCTGTGGGCTTTCCACTGCCATCCCTTACGCAATAGCACAGTCACACTTTTTATTTGGCAACACCAGCTCTTTGTCTATCAAAGTTGCCCGCAAAAATAACCGTCATTCAACCAAATTGTTCGGCAATATGATATTAATCAGGTTTCAACAATTTATGACATTAGCATGACAGAGAAAAGCATCCTCGAACAAACTCAGCAATACCTTTGCATCTAATTAAGAGGAATAAAGCAAGCAGATGAACCCAAAACAATCGATTGACATTTCTAATTTTTACATTGTAGGTATCAATTACCGCAAGTCAGATGCGTCAATTCGTGGGCATTTTGCTATTTCAAACGAGCGTAACGCTATTCTTCTTCAATCAGCCGCACAATATCATGTAGACGAGTTTTTTGTACTATCTACTTGTAACCGTACCGAAATTTATGGTGTAGCACCAAGTGCTGATAACTTAATCGACTTATTGTGTACAGAAACTGTGGGCGATAAAACAACATTCAAACAAATGGCTTACATCAAACGTGGTTATGATGCTATCAACCATTTGTTTTCTGTAGCCGCAGGTTTAGATTCTCAAATTTTAGGCGATTACGAAATTGTGGGCCAATTAAAATTGGCTGTAAAACTTGCTAGAGAATATAATTGTATCGGTGCATTTTTAGATAGATTGGTAAATATTGTATTGCAAGCATCCAAAAGCATCAAAAATAACACCCAATTAAGCGGTGGTACAGTGTCTGTTTCTTTTGCAGCTATCCAGTTTTTAAAAGAAAATGTAAGCGACATCGCTAGTAAAAAAATTGTGTTACTCGGTACAGGTAAAATTGGTAGAAATACTTGTAAAAATGTGGTTGATTATTTAGAAACCACCAATGTTACTTTAATAAACCGCACAGAAGATAAAGCCATCGAATTGGCCGCAACTTTAGGCTTACGTACAGCGCCTTACAGCAGCATAGAACAAGAGGTAGCTTCAGCAGATATCATAATTGTAGCTACCAATTCTCAAGAACCTATTATTACAAAAGCACAGCTACAACATAGTAATAGCAAGGTGTTGATAGATTTATCAATACCAAATAATATAGATCCACGTTGTAAAGAGTTGTCACATATTACATTGGTAAATGTGGATGATTTATCTAAAATTAACGACGCTACTTTACAGAAACGTGTGGCCGAAGTGCCAAAGGCGAAAGCCATCATTCAAACGCACATTAATGAGTTTGCAGAATGGTATCAAATGCGTAAAAACGTACCAGTTATTACTGCTGTAAAAACGAAACTACAACACATGCAAGCCTGCAACTTGTACATGAATTATTCATCACAATTTACAAGTACAGCCACTGCATTACCTACAGAAGAGCGCATTAAAAAGGTAATTAACAACATGGCGCAAAATATGCGCAAGCAAAATAAAGGCGGCTGTAATTATATAGAAGCTATCAACGATTTTATGGCTCATAGCGCCAACTAATTTCATTATGCATACACCCATTCGCATAGGCACAAGAGAAAGCCAGCTAGCCGTATGGCAAGCTACCATTGTACAGCAATTATTATTACAAAACGGCTTTGCTGCCAAACTTGTGTACATTAAAAGTGATGGTGATATTGACCTTAAAACACCTTTGTACGAAATGGGTGTGCAAGGTATTTTTACACGTAGTTTAGATATTGCTTTACTCAATGGAAGCATTGATATTGCTGTACATTCAATGAAAGATGTACCAACGCAATTGCCAAAAGGTATTATACAAAGTGCTGTTTTAGAAAGAGCAAGTTTCAAAGATATTTTGGTACTCAATAGTCAATGGTCAATAGTCAATGGTCAATTGCCAACAGATATTGTCGATTATCAGCAACCAGCAACTAGTAACCAGCAACTTGTCATCGCTACTAGCAGCATTCGCAGAAAAGCACAGTGGCTACATCGCTATCCAAACCATAGTATTGAGAATTTAAGAGGTAATGTAAATACACGATTAAAGAAAGTGGCAGAAAGCAATTGGGACGGAGCCATTTTTGCAGGTGCAGGTTTAGAGCGTATTAATTTACGTCCAGCAAATAGCATTGATTTAAATTGGATGTTGCCAGCACCAGCACAAGGCGCTATCATGGTAGTTTGTAGAGAAGGCGATGCAACATGCTTTGAAGCCTGTCAGCATTTTCATCATGCTGAAACAGCTTTATGTACACAAATAGAACGCGACTTTTTAAGAGCGTTAATGGGCGGCTGTTCTACACCAATAAGTGCATTGGCACAAATACAAAACAATCAGGTACATTTTAAGGGAAATATTGTAGCCGTTGACGGCACTGCGAAAGTAGAGATAGAAAAAACAGTTCTTGTTTCTGAAGCAACAGACTTAGGTTATATTGCGGCAAAAGAAATTTTAGAACAAGGCGGCAAAGCCATTGTAGACACTATTAACCATGCTAACTAAACCTGTAAACGTTTTATTTACCCGACCATTAGATACGATACTTGAGCAAAAAGCATCGTTAAGAAAAGTATTTGTAGACACTGCCAAATTTATTGAAACAAAAACTACTACTGACGAGGCAACAATTACTAGTGTAAAAGCAACGAGTGATAATACAGCAACTGTTGTTTTTACAAGTACCAATGCTGTAGAAGCGGTTGCATCTTTTATCAATAATAAACCAAACTGGGACATTTATTGTATTGGTGGTGCTACTAAAGATGCTGTGATTGAAGTATTCGGTGAAGCAGCAATTAAAGCTTTAGCTAAAAGTGCAGCAAACTTGGCGGACAAAATTATAGCTACTGGCACGGTAAAGAAGGTAGTATTTTTTTGTGGTGATCAGCGCTTAACTACCTTGCCTGAAACACTTGCTGCACATGGTATTGAGGTAGAAGAATTGGTAGTGTATAATACAGAATTAACACCGCAGATTGTAGAGAAAAATTATCATGGGGTGGCCTTTTTTAGCCCCAGCGCTGTGCATAGTTTTTTCTCTGAAAATACAGTTGCTACAAATGTTATCATGTTTGCAATTGGTAAAACAACTGCAGCCACCATTGCTAGCTATTGTAGCAATAAAATAGTTACCTGCGAATGGCCAGGTAGTGAGCAAATGCTTGATACGGTCATTCATTACTTTGAGAAGAATTAAACTTAAACCTATAAGGTTTTTAAAACCTTATAGGTTTATAATACAAATAGAACAATGCTACAAAACGATTTACTATTACGCACATTACGTGGCGAGGCAACAGAAAGAGTACCAGTTTGGATGATGCGTCAAGCAGGTAGATTTTTACCTGAATACAGAGCGTTGAGAGAGAAGTATAGTTTCTTTGAAAGATGCCAAACACCAGCATTAGCGGCTGAAATTACTATTCAACCAGTTGATATTGTAGGTGTAGATGCAGCTATCTTATTCTCTGATATTTTAGTAGTGCCACAGGCCATGGGCTTAGAGGTGCAAATGGTAGAAAGTAAAGGCCCTATTTTACCAGAACCAATATTAACACAAGCAGATTTAGCTCGTATTCAAGTGCCAAATGTGGATGAAACATTAGGCTATGTTTTTGATGCTGTAAAATTGATTAAGCAAGAATTAAATGGTAGTGTACCGTTAATTGGTTTTGCTGGTGCACCTTGGACGTTGTTGTGTTATATGGTAGAAGGTAAAGGCTCTAAAACTTTTGATAAGGCTAAGCAATTTTGCTATGCACAGCCTGAACTAGCGCATACGGTGTTGCAAATGATTACCGATACTACCATTGCCTACTTAAAAGGTCAGGCGAAAGCAGGTGTTGATGTGGTACAGATTTTTGATAGTTGGGGTGGCTTGTTAAGCCCTACAGATTTTGAAAATTTATCGTTGAAATATATTCGTCAGATTGTTGCTGCTTTAAAAGATGAAGTGTTAACGATTGTATTTGCAAAAGGTGCATTTAATAGTTTAGATGCTATGGCAGCAACTGGTGCAGCTGGCTTAGGCATTGATTGGTGTATTAAACCACAATTGGCTCGTCAGTTGGCTGGTGATAATATAACCTTGCAAGGCAATTTTGACCCAGCAAAATTATTAGCACCAATACCAGTGATTGTTGAAGAAACAAAAGCCATGTTGAAGGCTTTTGGTAAGGGTAGGTATATCGCTAATCTTGGTCATGGTATTTTGCCAAATGTGCCTGTAGACCATGCGAAAGCATTTATCAATACGATTAAAGAATGGCGAAGCGAGTAGTAAAAAGTGAAAACCGTTTTTGCGAAGCTAAAAAAGCACCGTCAACCAGTTAATTATGCTTTTTTCACTATGCAGAAGCTCGTTTACTGGTTAAAACCGTTTTCGTGAAGCTAAAAAAGTACCGTCAACCAGTTAATTATGCTTTTTTCACTATGCAGAAGCTCGTTTACTGGTTCAAACCGTTTTTGCGAAGCTAAAAAAGCACCGTCAACCAGTTAATTATGCTTTTTTCATTATGCAGAAGCCCGTTTACTGGGTAAAACTGTTTTTGCGAAGCTAAAAAAGCACTCATAGATGCTTTACAACCTATAATATGGATTTAAACAATATTATCAGTACTACAAAATCATCCCCTTTGGGGATTAAGGGGCTTTGGATTAACTACATTCATACGCTTCAAAATCATATTTGTCAGGCACTAGAGCTTGCCGATGGCAAAGCGGTGTTTGTAGAAGATGCGTGGGAAAGACCTGAAGGTGGTGGGGGCAAAACGAGAGTGATTGCCAATGGCGATGTGTTTGAAAAAGGTGGTGTAAATACATCGGTGGTGGAAGGTTTGGTAACCGATGCAATGCGTAAGCAACTAAATATTCAAGGCCATAAATGGTTTGCATGCGGCTTAAGTTTGGTGATACATCCTTACAATCCTTTTGTGCCTACGGTGCATTGCAACTACCGCATGTTTGAGTTGTACGATGAGCAAGATAATGTGATAGATAGATGGTTTGGTGGTGGTACAGATTTAACGCCTTACTACTTGTTTGAAGAAGATGCCAAGCATTTTCATTTGACGTATAAAACGGTTTGCGATGGGTTCGATAAAAGCTTTTACCCAACCTTTAAAAAAGTGTGTGATGACTATTTTGTAAACACACATCGTGGTACTGAAAGACGCGGTATTGGTGGTATTTTTTATGACCATCAAAAGCCTTCAGAAACAAAGGATATTAACTTTTGGATGAACTTTGGAAAAGCTTGTGGCAATGCATTTACAGAGGCTTACATACCTATTGTAGAACGCCGAAAACACATGGCTTTCACGCCTGAAAATAAACATTGGCAAGAGATAAGAAGAGGCCGATATGTAGAGTTTAATTTGGTGCATGATAGAGGTACTTTGTTTGGTTTAAAAACCAACGGTCGTATTGAAAGTATATTGATGAGCTTGCCGCCAACAGTGCGTTTCGAGTACAATTATCAGCCTGTTGCTGGCAGTGAAGAAGATAAGTTATTACAAGCTTGTTTGCACCCAAAAGAATGGGTGAGTGAGCAAGAAATTGATGCAGATGTGTGGGCAAGAAAAGTGAATAGTTGTTAGGATATTTTGGTGACCAGCTTTTGTTTTTCAATTAAACAGCGTTGCGTCGCACACTGCAAGGTTTAGCTCTTTTCTTAACAAAAAGAACTTTGGCTAAAGCCAAAATATACTAGTCATTTAACCCAAGGCTTAAGCCTTGGGTTAAAACAAGAATCTACAAAAGGCTTTAGCCAAAGACTAGCCTTTGCGGGTTCTGTAAAAAATAAAATCACACAATTATGATTTTACAACGTAGAAATCGCATCCTTCGTCAGTCCTCTGCTATTCGTAGCCTTGTAGCAGAAACTATTTTAACGCCAAACGACTTTATTGTGCCTTTGTTTATTGTAGAAGGTGAAAACATAACAGAAGAGATTGCTTCTATGCCAGGCTATTATCGCTACTCATTAGATAATACAGTGAAAGAAGTGAAACACTTATGGTCAATGGGTTTAAAGTGTGTATTGCTGTTTGTAAAGTGTAAAGACGAGTTAAAAAACCAATATGGTACAGAAGCTTTAAATACCAATGGATTAATGCAACGTAGCATAAAAGCTATTAAGGATGCGGTGCCAGAGATGCTTATCATGACAGATGTAGCATTAGACCCTTTTAACTCTGATGGTCATGATGGGGTGGTAAAAAATGGTGAAATTGTAAATGATGTTACAGTTGATATTTTAGCAAAAATGAGCGTAAGCCATGCACAAGCAGGTGCTGATTTTGTAGCACCAAGCGATATGATGGATGGCCGTATTGCAGCGATACGCATGGCTTTGGAAGAAAATAATTTCACCAAAACAGGCATTATGGCCTATAGTGCCAAATATGCGTCTTGCTTTTATGGGCCGTTTAGAGATGCGTTAGATTCAGCACCAGGCTTTGGTGATAAGAAGACGTACCAAATGGATTATTGCAACCGCACAGAGGCTGTAAAAGAAGCGATCATGGATGTTGAAGAAGGTGCTGATATTATTATGGTGAAGCCAGCATTAAGCTATTTAGATATTATTCGTGAAGTGAAAAATGCGGTTGACTTACCAGTAAGTGCTTACAATATAAGTGGTGAATATGCCATGATAAAAGCGGCTGCTAAAATGGGCTGGATTGATGAGAATAAAGCCATCTTAGAAACACTCACCTCTATTAAAAGGGCAGGTGCAGATATGATTGCTACTTACTTTGCTAAGGATGTGGTGAAACTGATAAGCCAGGGTTAACCACAAAGGCACAACGACACAATGAAATAATTACGTTGTGAATCGATGTGTCGAAGTGTCGTTGTGGTAAAATTTTCGCTTCGGTAAAAGCTGAATAAAGTATCTAGCCGTTGAAGTGTGCGACGCAACGAAGACCAATAGAATTACAAAAGCTGATAAACAAAATATTATGTACGCATCGAGTAAAACATTGTTTGAGAGGGCACAATTGAGTATTCCTGGTGGGGTAAACTCGCCTGTTAGGGCTTTTAAAAGTGTGGGCGGCACGCCTTTGTTTATAAAGCATGCTAAAGGTGCTTACTTGTATGATGTAGATGATAACAAATACATTGATTACATCGCCTCATGGGGGCCAATGATTTTAGGCCATGCTTACGAGCCTGTGGTAAAAGCAATACAAGAGCAAGCGGTGTATTCAACATCGTATGGGGCGCCAACTGAGTTAGAGGTAAAGATGGCTGAGTTAATAAAAAGCATGGCACCAAATGTAGACTTGATACGCATGGTGAGCAGCGGTACAGAGGCCTGTATGAGTGCATTGCGTGTGGCACGTGGCTATACGGGTAAAAACAAAGTGATCAAATTTGAAGGTTGCTATCATGGTCACGCAGATAGTTTTTTAGTAAAAGCTGGTAGTGGTTTGGCAACATTGAACATTCAAACAGTACCTGGTATTACAGCAGGTGTGGCTAACGATACATTAACGTGTGCTTATAATGATTTAGATGCCGTGAAAGCCTTGGTAGCAGCTAATGAGAATGAAGTTGCAGCCATTATTGTAGAACCTGTGGCAGGTAATATGGGTTGTATTTTGCCTGCAGAAGGCTTTTTAGAAGGGCTAAGAGCAATATGCGATGCGAACAATATTGTATTGATTTTTGATGAGGTGATGACAGGCTTTAGACTAGCGAGAGGTGGTGTGCAAGAGAAGCTGAAAGTTGATGCAGACCTGGTAACTTACGGTAAAGTGATAGGTGCAGGGTTGCCTGTTGGCGCCTTTGGCGGTAAGCGACATATTATGGAAGTAGTTGCGCCGTTGGGTGGTGTGTATCAGGCGGGTACTTTAAGTGGTAACCCAATAGCTATGATAGCTGGTTATACAATGTTAACCACTTTAAATAACCATCCTGAACTATTGGATGAGTTAGATGCGAAAACACAATACCTAAAGGAAGGCCTTGACAGCGTACTAAAAGCATCAGGAACGCCTTATGTGATTAACCATCTTGGCTCTATGATTAGTGTGCATTTTAGCGATAAACCTGTAACAGATTTTGCTAGTGCTGCTGCTGCCAATAATGAGTTGTTTAAACAACTGTTTCATGCAATGTTACGCAGAGGGGTTTATTTGCCACCTAGCGCTTTTGAGAGCTGGTTTTTAAATAACGCCCTTAGCTATGCTGACTTAGACGCAACGATTGTAGCATTTGAAGCAAGCTTGAAAGAGATTTTATAAGGTCATGTGTGGATGTATAGTTACAGTTTAGATGAAAAACTACCTCTATAAAAAAGTACGACATCGAAAAATTCAATAGTGTGGCAGCATAAATCATCTACTTTTTTTGATTGACTGTGATAAATAAACCAATTAACTTCCATCCCTTAAAATGATACAAAATATGTTGCAAAAGATTAGTTGGTTATCACTTTGCTTGTTTGCTGTAACAACTGCCAAGGCGCAATACAGACGCATAGATACTACCATGAAATACACAACAGCAGGTTATAGAGTGTATACTAATAATAAATCGGCTGATAAAAATACCATTACTATTTCGCTAGTAGGTTTTGATAGTAAAGCTCAAAGAGATGCATCTTTTGAAATTAAAGGTGTGGTAAAAGGTGCTGCTGTAGATGATTTTAACAACGATGGTTTTCCTGATTTGGTCATCTATCTTTATGCTGGTAAAGATGCTATAATGGGTAGTGTAGTAGCTATCGCATCGGAAAAAAATGAAGGTATTAGACCGATTATTTTTCCAGATATTTTAGATGATTCGAAACTACGAGTAGGGTATAAAGGGCAAGACAAATTTCAATTGATAGAAGGTACTTTGTTACGAAGCTTTCCTGTATATGATGCAACCGATACAACTAATGTCTTGAAGCCATTAAATGTTGTAAGGAATATACAATACAGAGTAATAAGCGGTGAAAATGGCGTACTTAAATTTAAGGCCGTCAGAACCTACGAAACCAAGTTGTAAAAAGCAAGTATTGAATTAGAAGTGCAATTAACTTTATACTTTAAAAAGTAAACAATGAGTGTAGTAATAGCAGATATAAGAAGAGATTATAAGTTACAATCGCTTAGTGAAGAAGATGTTGCAAGTAATCCTATCGATCAATTTACCAAATGGTGGGATGAAGCAGTTGCAAGCAATATCGACGAAGTAAATGCGATGACTTTAGCCACAGTAGATGTCAATAGTAAACCTTCAGCACGTATTGTTCTGCTAAAAGGTTATGCCGCTGATGGTTTTACATTTTTTACCAATTATAACAGTCAAAAAGGTCAAGAAATTGCAGCCAATCCATTTGTATCATTGGTGTTTTTTTGGAAAGAATTAGAAAGACAAGTGTGCATAGAAGGTACAATAGAAAAAGTGAGCGATGAAGAGAGTGATGCTTATTTCTACAGCAGACCAGTAGGTAGTAGAATTGGTGCTTGGAGCTCTCCACAAAGCAGCGTAATAAGCGATAGAAGTATTTTAGAAAATAACGCAAAACAATACGCTGTGCAGTTTGGTGAAACCGTACCAAGGCCGCCGCATTGGGGTGGATATATAGTAAAACCTATGCAAGCTGAGTTTTGGCAGGGCAGAAGCAGTAGATTACATGATAGAATTGTTTATAAAAAAGAAAAAATAACAGATAATTGGCAGATTGTTAGGCTTGCACCGTAGTTTTTACACTTTACATCATTACATTTGTTTATACACTTTATTAATTTATGCTTAAAAGAATAATAATAATAGTCGTTTTTATAAGTACACTGCAAGCTGCTACTGCCCAAATGTATGATGCATATGTGCACAAGGGTGAGTTAGGTGCGTCAATAGGTCTTGGTCATTATTTTGGTGACTTAAATACAAGTGCTGCTATTAACAAGCCCAAGTTTTCTGCTGGGGTTTATTATTTAAAACAGTTTAATGGCTATGTAGGCTTAAAAATAGATGGCTCGTACACGTTTCTTGGTTACAGCGATGCTAATAGCCCAAATGTGGTGCAAAGAACACGTAACCTAAGTTTTAATACCGATGTATATGAGCTAAGTGTAAGTGGGTATTTTAATTTCTTTAAATTTCTACCAGGTTTTCCTGAATACAGTTATACACCTTATGTAAGCCTTGGTGTTGGTGTTTTTTCTTACGATCCTTATGCTTATTTAAATGGTGAAAAATACTATTTACGCTCAATAGGTACTGAAGGTCAAGGTAGTACACAATATCCTGAACGTAAGCAATACGGTGGTACTGCTATGAGTATTCCTTTAAGTTTTGGTTTTAAATATGCTATTAATGAGCGTATCAACTGGTATGCAGAAGTCTCTTATCGCTTTACTGGTACCGATTATTTAGACGATGTAAGTGGTACTTATGCGCCTGATGCTTTCCCTGCAGATCCCAATACAGGCTTACCAACTATTGGTTATTTATTGCAAGATAGAAGTTACGAACTTACTGGTACTAATGTGGGAAATAAAGGCAGACAACGTGGTAACAGTGCACAGAAAGATGCATTTGCAACTTTTAGAGTTGGATTATCATTTAATTTACAATCTTACAGATGCCCTACAGCGAAATAAAAAAGCTCAAAAACTATTATCATTTTTAAACATGGCGCTGAAATGATTCTTACTACTGGTATAATATACAATAGATAGCTTTTGAACTACTAGTGGAATTGTGTTTTAGGTATAAGCATTACTACAACCCTACTTTGCTTAAAAAAAGCAATTACCAGCTATTTCTAAATTTAAAAAAGACTGCCCTAGAATAGAAATAATAAGGCAGTTTTCGAAAACCAAAAACAAGTATGAGAAAAAACAAACTTTATTTACAAACTACGTTTTGTGTAATAGTTAAATTATAAATGCTAGTGGTTGCATTATACGAACCTGTACAAGTAAGACCGTTTACAGTAAAATTGCCAACAATTGAAGAACTTACAGTGCCATAGCTTGAAGCGCTTCTGTAGGTTGTATAATCTACGCCATATATATAGTAATTTGCACCATCTTCTAATTGAAAAGAAGCCCTGCCATTGTAAGCATACACCCACTGACCATAATAGGTACCAGCTTTTTGGAAATATAACCACCCATTGAAGTATGATAAGGCATTTTTATTTGTGCATTTACCATAGGCTAGTAAATTTACTGTAAATATCTTAGGTAATGGCGGTCTTGTAATATTTAAAGTTATTATTCCCGATTGACTACATGGTGTAAATGCTGCAGACCTAGCTACAACTTGCCCCGTTAATCTATCTAGTATAATTACTTGAGCTGCTTGTGTACTTACAAAATTATTTAAAAAATTAAAATACGAGTTATGTCTAATGCTACTACCATAAAATCCACCAAGAAAGCCTGTTTGCCAATTATAGTTAAATGATGCATATCCACTGCTATAAAAGGGTGAGAAATTAGGTGAAGCAAGTATAATATCGTATTTGCCAGATTCGTAATTGCTTTGGTCGGTTGTTGTAACTCTTATATATACACTTCTGAAACATCTTGTAATAACTGGTCTGATAAACCAATCTATATTCCATGGCGATAGGTGTGATGCCAGAAATACAACATAAGGATTACCATTTGCATCAAGGGCTACTGTGGCTTCACTTTCGTACTTCCATTGCCCTGTTTCTTCATTCATGCTCCAAATTGGTATTTTATCACCAGATTTTACTGCAACTCCTGTTTCAGGGTTAATTAAGTTTTTGTTTATTTCTACATTTACATTAATAGGGGTGCTAAACCTTTTAACTTCTGTATTGCCAGCTTTCATATTTATTGATACAAGCCCTGCTGTTTTAAAAGAAGTGCCATCAACTATTGGTGTTCCGCCGGGGCCAATAACATCTTTTGGCTCTAACCCGCCAGGAAATGCATCTAAAGATGATGATGTATTTGGACTAAAATATACAATCTCTGATTTTAAAGTAGCAGCATTAATAGTATTTCCATTTGCATCTTGCATTACTGTACTAGCAGGTATTGTAATGGTAGCTTTTTCTGTTGCTTGACCTACTATTGGCGTACTTATGATTCGTTGTGAAGACGTGCCTCCGGATAATGAAGTAATATCTATTTTAGATGATGTACCGTTTACTGGGTTATAATAATCAACCATTTTAACAGTTTGCACAGTAGACGTGGTATCACTAATAATAATAGTTTGGCTAGTTGGCGCAAAGCTATCTATTGCCACATTTACATTAAAGGTAATAGGGCTTGTAGCAGTTGGTACTGCTGTACTTAATAAAGCTAATTGTAACATACCACCTACTACTTTAAAGTTAGTACCACCAGATTGCATCACTACTTTGGCTGCATCTTTCCCAGTAATGGTTACTGTAAAATCCCTCGGCTGTACTGGTGATGTTTCATTGGCATTTACAAAACTTATTACTGTTGGTGCTATATAAATATTTGTATTAATAACAGTGTCAATACCTTCTGTTAATTCTCTTTTGCAGCCAGCAAACAGCAAGGCTGTGAATAGTGTTAAAACGGTTAATTTATTTAATATTTTTTTCATTGTTTTATATTTTAAAATTTAAAAGTGAAGTTTAATTGCAATACTGGTAAAAAACGGTAATCTGCTGCATTCTCGGTTAGTTTAGCATCATTTGCTCCATTGTCTCTATAAGACCCTGTGCCAATAAATGAGCCTTGTGGCGCACTTAAGTAATAAGTACCTAAGTCTAGGTTTATATTAAATACTTTTTTAGGAAAACATTTAAACAAACCAATACCTACATATGGTGCTACACCTTGCCAATCTAGGTTAGTGGTTAGAGTACCAGTTTCGGCAGCAGTAAGCTCTATATTTATGTACGTAAACTTATCAGTTGGCTGCATTAAAATACTAGCTTTAGCAGTAGTAAAATACGCAGCACCGCCAACCAATCTAAAACCTTTGCCTTTAAAAGGTGCATAGTCAATAAATAAATGTGCATTTGTAAAATTTGCAGATGCGTACGTAGTAGATTTAATATCTTTTGTTACTATTAAATCTACTATATCAGGTACCGTTAGAAAACCAACACCGGCTCTAAGTGCTAATTTTGGCTTTAGTCCGTACTTTAATTCAAATACCCCACCTTGTGTGCCACCTGCAAATGCTATTGCAAAAGGGTGTTTTTTTTCTTTTGGGTTTATGGTTTGCTTTGGCTTTGCTGCCGAATCTGGAAAAAGACTCGTTTGTTTACTTGTTGTTGTACTGTCCTGCGCCTTTGCCAGCATTGTAGCACTTAGCAGCAGCAGTAGCAATTTTGTTGCTTTCATGGTTGCTTTGTTTTGTTAGTAAAAATGGTTATTTGTTTAGGAAATAGTTTGGTCAGTTTCTATTTTGCATACTTAAGTACCATAGTATTGCTTCACTTCTATTACGTACTTGCAGTTTTTTATAAATGTTGGTTGTATGTTTTTTTACTGTGTTTACACTAATGTTTGTTTGAGCACTTATTTCTTTATTTAAGCTACCTCTTGCAATAAACACAAGAATTTCTAGCTCTTTTGTTGTAAGATTTGCGGCTAACATTTATTTAGGTTTTGGTTGCTTATAGAGATTATGTAAATGTGAGATGTTTTATTGATGAAAAAAATAGCACTTTGGTAGTAGATGGCTCAATTTAATCATTTGTTAATTTTAAAAATTGGGCAGTACATATAATGTACTACCCTGTGTAAATCATACCCCTATGAAATAACAATTTTAATATTGCTGAAACTATTGAGCAAACATATAGAGGTATGAAGGAAGTTTTAACCGTATTTTCCCCATTTTTAGGTGGGAAATTTCCCGCCTAAAAATGGGGAAAATCCCATTTTTTACTCTGAAGATTTTTTGCAATATTGTGGAGTAAATAAAACCATTATAAAACAATTAAAAATTTAAAATTATGAGTGCAAAAACCTTAATTATGTCTGGTAAAGTATTAGATAGCAAGGGGGATGTAACATCTGGGTTAGTTAGTATGAACGCTAATATTGACGAAAAAAATGGGTTGCCAATTGATAGAGGCGTTTTTGAAAAAATTACTACAGAATTTGTAAAAACCCAGACCCTGCGGGCAAATGAAAAAGTTGCTTATGTTTTTACAAAACAACTATTGCATATTCTTTTATCTACTCAAAACTCTCAAGGACTGATGTTTATGAAATGCGTAAAACAAAATACCGATGGAAGTTACAGCGAGTCTCTAGCGGCCGTGCCAGTAGATGAGAATTATGTACCGTTAGGTTGGAATAAACAAATTGATGATGAGGGGGATGATTTTGTTGCAGGAGAATGGGTGCATGGTATTACAGGTGCAAAAGCAATCGAGTTAGGTATTATTAAAGAGGAAGAATTGGATTTAGATAAGCTTTTTAGTATCAGCGCATTTATTTAAATATGTTGCAGATTGAAAACAATCAAACAAATTTTTATAATTTTAAATGGAAATAAAATATCTAATTTATTATATCTTGTTGTTTCTAGCATTTTTGTTTTCATTGATGCGTACCAAACAGGATAAAAGAGTTTGGTTGTTTTCAATCATGCTTTTCTTGTCGTTATGTGAAGAGCTTTTTTTTGAATGGCTAATATTTAAAAATAAGGCTGATAAGTATTATTTTGTCTATCACGTGTTTGTGCCAATATATTATTCATTTTTTTGCGGTTATTTCTACTTGATATCGCAAAATTTACGCACAAAAAAAATAATTATTATATCTATTCCAGTTTTCTTTTTCATAAGTTTTTTAATATCTTTTTGCCAAAAAAACATTAATGCATTTCCTGGTATACAAATAAATATTGCTGGTTTTTTTTTAATTATTAATTCATTAATCGCCTTATTTCAAATGGATGCTAAAGATAAATCATCCATTTATTCTAGACCGATTTTTTGGGTTAGCGTATCTACATTGATATTTTATTCCGGCTTATTTGTTTTAAATGGTGCATATAATTACTTGTTAGAAACAAAGTCTGCTTTAGCTACTAATTTGCATGATATCATTAACCTTAACTTAAATTACCTATATTACCTTCTCATCATCATTGGTATGATATGTTCAAAACAGACAACGAAGTTTTCCTAACGGTGGTTTTAGCTGCATTACTTTTTATGCTTTTATCAATTATCATAGTTTATGCAATCATATCATTAAAACAAAGGCAACAAAAACACAATATCCAAATTGAAAGTATGCATCAAGCTTTTTCCCAACAATTACTCCAATCTCAAATAGAAATACAAGAAGAAACCATGGGCTTATTGGGTAAAGAATTGCATGATAATATAGGCCAATTGCTAAGTAGCACCAAAATGCTGATAGGTGTTACAGAACGTAGTTTAAGTAACCCACCGGATACCTTAATAATTGCAGACGATACACTAAGCAAGGCTATAAATGAGTTGCGATTACTAACAAAAAGCCTAAGTAAAGAGTGGTTGCAACAGTTTAATTTTATAGAAAATCTTTCTTCTGAAGCCACTAGAATAAATGCGTCAAAAAAAATAACTATTGCGTTTACACATCCTAATAAATTGCCCATAGAGGCAGATAAACAAATCATTTTGTTTCGTATAGTGCAAGAAGCTATTCAAAATGCAATAAAACATGCTAAAGCATATTTTATAAATATTTCTATTGAGCAAAAAACAGCTGTATTAGAACTTACAATTAATGATAATGGTCAAGGCTTTGATTTTGCTACCACTCAAAAAGGTTTGGGCATTACAAATATCCAACATCGTACCCATTTATTAGGTGGTACCGTTAAATGGGATTCTAGTTTTAATGGAACCACTATATATATTCAATTACCCATAAACCAAGAGGCATCATGCGAGTAACATTAGGTTTAGTAGATGATCATCAATTATTTTTAAAATCGTTGATATTGATGCTAGAAAGTTTTAAAAGCTATGATGTTATAGTTGAAGCTAGCAATGGTAAAGAGTTACAAGAAAAATTGCAAGATGCCAAAGTGCCACCAGATATTATGCTTATTGATGTAGCTATGCCCATAATGGATGGCATAGAAACAGCAAAATGGCTTACAGAAACTTATCCTACTGTAAAACTTGTTGCATTGTCTATGAATGATAACGATAATTCTATTATTGCTATGATAAAAGCAGGTTGCTGTGCTTATTTATTGAAGGATACACACCCAAACGAATTAGAAAAAGCATTACAGTCTATTACTACAAAAGGTTATTATAATGGTGATGTTGTAAATATCAACTACCGCCGATTGATGCAAACAGACAACCAAAATAAACAGTTTGAAATTACAGAGCGTGAACAAGAATTTTTAAAATTGGCTAGTAGTGATTTAACGTATAAACAAATAGCAGTCATAATGAAAGTAAGTGAAAGGTCTGTTGATAGCTACAGAGAAACATTGTTTCAAAAGTTACATGTACAAAGCCGTGTTGGTATGGCACTAGAAGCGATAAGGCGTAACTTAATTAGTTTATAACTTACATTGAATTTAGTAATAATCACAAATTAAATATTTAAAGGGTTAAATTTTGCGTATTTATGTCTCAGTGTTAATGCAAGTTTAAAAATCCCAGCAAACCCAACCGAATCCTTACTTTTGCCGCTAATAAAATTGCAGGTAAAGCCATGCATGTATCAGTAGATCAAATTGACAAAAACCGATTACCCTCACATATTGCTATTATAATGGATGGTAATGGCAGGTGGGCAGAAGAAAAAGGACAAGAACGCTTATACGGCCATTTTCATGGTGTAGAAAGTGTACGTAATATTGTTGAAGGCTGCGCCGAACTTGGTGTAGGCTACCTTACCTTATATGCATTTAGCACCGAAAATTGGGACAGACCGCAACAAGAAGTTGATGGCTTGATGTATTTGCTGGTAGATACCATTCGTAAAGAAGTTCCTATTCTTAACAAAAATAATATTAAGCTACATGTAATAGGCGATATAGGTATGTTGCCAGATTTTGCTAAGGCAGAACTAAACGAAGCGCTTGAAATGACAAGCCATAATACAGGCTTAAATTTAGTAATGGCACTAAGCTACAGTAGCCGTTGGGAACTTGTAAATGCCGTAAAAAATATCGGTTTAGATGTACAAGCTGGAAAGATTGATGCTAATACCATTAATCAAGATACGCTGCAACAATACCTTACCACTAGTAACTTGCCTGATCCAGAATTAATGATACGTACAAGTGGTGAATATAGAATTAGCAACTTTTTACTATACCAATTAGCTTACGCAGAACTATATTTTACCAATACGCGCTGGCCAGATTTTAGAAAAGAAAACTTGTATGAGGCCATCATTGACTTTCAAAATAGAGAGCGACGTTTTGGAAAAACTAGCAAGCAATTACAGGTAGTAGAAGCGCCACTGCTCTAAATACTTGTTATTATTGGCTTATTTAACAAAGACTTTTAAATAATCCCATTAATTTGCCAACTTTAAAACTTTAACCAACTGCTGTAAGCCTAATACGTTTCAGCTAAAACGAATCATACAAATCATCAATCGGATGCAGAAAGTGTACAAATTATTATTACTTGCTTTTGGTACGTTATTAGTCAGTTACTCGGCACAGGCGCAAGAAAAATCAGATACAAGCATTACATCGATAGATGCTGATTTGGTAAACTTATTTAACCCAAAAAATCCGGTGAAGCTTTATAAGGTTACATCTATTAAAGTAACTGGTAACCGCTTTTTTGATGAGAACTTGTTGATTTCAATTTCTACTTTAAACGTTGGTGACGAGATAAAAATTCCTGGTTCTGATAATTTCTCTAAAGCCATTAATAAACTTTGGGCGCAAAACTATTTTAGCAACGTAGAAATATATGTAACTAAGGTTACAGGTACTAATATTGATATTGAAATAGCTGTTACAGAAAGACCGCGTTTGGCAAACTTTACATTTACTGGTAGTGTTAAAAAAGGTGAAGGTGAAGATTTAACTGGTAAAATGGGCTTGGTAAAAGGTAGAGTAGTTACCGAAGCTATGAAACGCTCTGCTACAGAGGCAATTAAGAAATTCTACTTCGAGAAAGGTTTTCAGAATACTTCTGTAAAAATTGAACAACGTAAAGATGCCAACATTGAAAACTCAGTTATTTTAAATTTCAACGTTAACAAAGGCTATAAAGTACGCATTAGCAACATTAATTTTGTAGGCAATACTATTGAGGAAGGAAAGCTTAAAAAGCAACTAAAAGATACTAAGGAACAATCACGTTTTACCTTACACCCTGCCGTAGATAGTGGTGGCTATCCTAATAAAACATCTGCCTACACTTACAAGCGGTATATTAAAGAAAATGGCTACCTATTTCCTAGCAAAACCAAGCGATTGTTAGATCCTTATGTTCGTTTAAAATTCTTTACATCTGCTAAGTTTAATGCCAAAAAGTTTGAAGAAGATAAAGAGAAAGTTCTTGAGTACTATAACTCATTAGGTTATAGAGATGCTACAATTGTAGGAAGCATTGTTTATCCTAACTCTAAGAAAGATTTAAACATTGATGTTAAAGTAAATGAAGGTCGTAAATATTACTTTGGTAATATTACATGGCGCGGCAATACGAAATATCCTGATTCTGTTTTAACTGCAATTCTTGGTATTAAAAAAGGTGATATTTATAACCTTGAGAATTTAAATAAAAAATTGGGTAAAGGCGGTGGCCCAGAAGGTGGTGATATTAGTAGCATTT
This sequence comes from Parasediminibacterium sp. HNIBRBA5674, assembly GCF_056745525.1. Classification (NCBI taxonomy): domain Bacteria; kingdom Pseudomonadati; phylum Bacteroidota; class Chitinophagia; order Chitinophagales; family Chitinophagaceae; genus Parasediminibacterium; species Parasediminibacterium sp. HNIBRBA5674. Next base: position 62,749 of record NZ_JBQWIE010000014.1, read on the forward strand.
ACCAAGATGATGGTTATTTGTTCTTCCGGACAGATCCTGTAGAAACTGCCGTTTACAACGATACTATTGATTACGAGATAAGATTAGTTGAAGGCCCACAAGCAACTATTAAAAATATTCGTATAGCTGGTAACGAAAAAACCAAAGAGTACGTTATCCGTCGTGAAATTAGAACAGTACCGGGTGAGAAATTTAGCCGTACCGATTTAGTGCGTTCACAACGTGAGATAGCGCAATTGAACTATTTTAACCAAGAAAAAATTGGTATCAACCCAATACCAAACCAAGAAGATGGTACGGTTGATATTAACTACACCGTGGAAGAAAAATCTAGCGACCAACTTGAGTTGAGTGCAGGTTTTGGTGGTAATATTGGTTTAACGGGTACATTAGGTGTAACGTTTAATAACTTTTCTATCAAAAATATTTTTACCAAAAAAGCTTGGGATCCTTTGCCAATGGGTGATGGACAAAAATTAAGTTTCCGTATTCAGAGTAATGGTAGAGCGTTTCGTTCTTATAACTTCTCGTTTACTGAACCTTGGTTGGGTGGTAAAAAACGTAACTCGCTTACTTTCTCATTGTATGATACTAAGTATGCCAATGCTTATGACTATACAACTGGTAGATATACAAGTACTGCAGCTAACAACTCTTACATTCAAACAACTGGTGTAGGTATTAGCTTAGGCAAGCAATTACAATGGCCTGATGACTATTTCTCACTATCAATGGGTATCAACTTTGCTCGTTATAAATTGAAAAACTATTACATTGACCAAATTAATTTACCTGGCTTCAATAATGGTTTTTCTCACAACTTGAGCTTTAAAATAGCATTACAACGTTCATCTGTAGATGCGCCTTTATTTCCAAGAGGTGGTTCTAGCTATTTGTTAAGTTTGGCTGTAACACCACCTTATTCATTAATCGATCCGTCTTTGATTAAAGATGCTAACCCATACAAATATGTAGAGTACCACAAATGGCGCTTTAATACAGAATGGTATGTGCCTTTAACTAAGCCTACAGGTGCTGAAAGAAACAAAATGCTAGTATTGAAAGTGGCTGCTAAATTTGGTTTCTTAGGTAAGTTCAATCCAGATTTAAACATCTCACCATTTGAGCGTTTTCAATTGGGTGATGCAGGTTTAAGTAACCAGTTTGCATTGTTAGGTTATGATATTATTGCACAACGTGGTTATCCTGTGTACGAAACATCTAATCCTAAATACAATCCTGACCAAAGTGGTGCTCGTCAATACTTTACCATGTTTAATAAATATGTGTTAGAATTGCGTTATCCATTAAGTCTTAACCCAAGCAGCACTATTTATGCTTTAGGGTTTTTTGAAGCTGCTAACGGTTATTATAGCATGAAAGAATACAACCCTTTCCGTTTGCGTCGTTCAGTTGGTGTGGGTATGCGTTTCTTCTTACCAATGTTTGGTTTGCTTGGATTTGATTATGGCATAGGTTTAGATAGAATAACTGACGGTGGTAAATTAAAAGATGCTTCTCGCTTTACATTTATGTTGGGTGTGGAACCAGAATAATTACTATTATCGTGTACTGATTAATAACAACCATTATGAAGAAATTATTATTACTTAGTTGTTTGGCAGGTTTGCTAGCATTTACAAGCCAAGCACAACGATATGCCATTATTGATACTAAGTACATTTTAAGTAAAATGCCAGATTATACATCGGCAGATAAAAAACTACAAGTAGTAAGCGAGCAATGGCAAAAAGAGATAGATGCTAAGCAAGCTGAACTTGATAAAATGTACAAGAACTACGATGCAGAACAATTTATGTTAACTGAAGAGTTGAAGAAGAAACGTGAGACTGAATTGTTTAACAAAGAGAAAGAAGTAAGGGATTTACAGAAAAAGCGTTTTGGCTACGAAGGCGATTTGTTTAAAGAACGTCAAAAAATTGTAAAACCTATACAGGACAAGGTTTACAACGCAGTACAAAAAATTGCAGTAGCTCGTGGATACGATTTTATACTTGATAAAAGTGAGGGAATTACTGTTATATTTGCCGACCCTAAATTAGATAAGAGCGATGAAGTACTTAGAGAATTAGGGATAAGATTATAAATCAAAACTAGTTTTAATCACCAACCAATTATACATTAACAACAATGACGTTTGCTGTAAATCAACCCTACTGCAAATAGCATAAGACAATTAAAAACAAAAAATACAACTGATGAAAAAAGTTTTCGTATTGTGTGTGGCTTTTGCATTAAGCCTTACGTTTATTAGCAATGCCAGCGCACAGCAAGGTAAAATAGGCATTTTCGATGAGCAAACTGTGTTGAGCCTATTTCCTGGTATTCAACAAAAATTAGACACTATAATGGGTAAGTATGTAAACGATACCCTTAAACCTGACTATGACTATACTTATTCTCAATTTTTAGTTAAGGATAGCACTTTCAAAAAAGATTCAGGAAAATTAACTCCTCAAGTGCGTAAAGTAATGTTAGATGATATTAACAATTTAAAATCTAAAATTGTTAATTGGCAGCAATACCAAAATCAAGCGATGGAGCAAAAACAACAAGAAATTTTAGCTCCTTATACTCAAAAAGTATATGATGCTTTAATCAAAATTATTCAAGAGCAGAAATACACTTATGTAATGAAATCTGATGCTTTTGTAATTCCACCGCCAATTGCTGATAACTTATCATTAAAAGTAGCAATTGCGTTGAAATTACCTTTACCAAAAGAAGCACAAGATGCATTGCGTAATGCAGGTATTTCTACTGGTTCAGATACTGCACCAGCAAAACCAGCAGTAGGTGGCGCAAAACCAGCAACACCAGCTAAAAAGAACTAAGGTATTTTCTGATACTTATAAATAACTTGAACCACTTAGCTAAGCTAGGTGGTTCTTTGTTTTTGGGTAAATGCGTAATCAATACCTAATTTTACAATATGCAACAACAAGGACCAATTGGTGTATTTGATAGCGGTTATGGTGGGCTTACTGTGCTTAAAGAAATAGTAAAAGTGCTGCCTGAATATAGCTATTTGTACCTAGGCGATAATGCAAGAGCCCCTTACGGCACCAGAAGTTTTGATACAGTATACCAATACGCGCTTGAATGTGTTAATTGGTTTTTTAAACAAGGTTGCAGTTTGGTGATATTGGCTTGTAATACGGCTTCAGCCAAGGCTTTACGTACCATACAGCAAAACGATTTGCATAACATAGACCCAACTAAACGAGTGCTAGGTGTAATACGACCAACCACAGAAGTGATAGGTAACTATACTGCTACCAAATGCATAGGTGTATTGGGTACAAATGGTACGGTACAGTCACAATCTTACCCTATAGAAATTGCTAAGTTCTATCCTGAACTACAAATATTTCAAGAGGCTTGCCCTATGTGGGTGCCTTTGGTAGAAAATAATGAGTTTGATAAACCTGGTGCAGATTATTTTATACAACAACATTTAGCGCATTTACTACAGCAAAATCAAGCTATTGATACCTTATTACTAGCTTGTACGCATTACCCTTTGTTGTTAGAAAAAATTAAAGCCTTTTTGCCCAAAGCAATAACGGTATTATCTCAAGGTGATATTGTAGCTAATAGCTTGAAGGATTATTTGCAAAGACATCAACCATTAGAAGCTCGCTGTAAAAAAGATGGAACAATTCAATTTTATACCACAGATTCGGCTGAAGATTTCGATAACAAAGCCAGCATATTTTTTGGTAAGCCAGTTCAATCTATTCATACAGATTTACACTAAACAAAAGCGCCTATTTCAATCATTGAAATAGGCGCTTTTCGTTTTTATAAACTAGTATACTTAATTGCCACTTCGAATAATTACCTGACCACCACCTGGGCCACCAAAACCGCCGCTTTGGTTTTGAAATAATTCTCTTTGCAGCTGGCCATATTCTTGTCTAGTAACTTTTTTACCCTTTTTAGGTTCTTTCAATTCTTTAGCTTCAACAGTTGTTTTTAGTGTTAAAGCTTTATACACCATTGTGCCATTATCTACATCTAACTCTAAAATTACACCTGGTAACTGGCCATATGTATCTGGACCAACGGGTGCTAAAATGGTTTGTGCAAACCAAGCCACTATTTCTATTTCTCTAGGTGCAGGTGGTGCTTGCCTAGTTGTGGTATCGCCTGCTGGTCTGTTACGGTTAAAATTAAACGTTCTACCTGCGAAGCTAGGTTGGGTAATTTTCATGGTGGCTTTACGGCAAAGCACACCTAAAATATCTTTGGTTTCAGCACTAATTTTCCAAGGCTGTTTTTTAATAGTATCAGTAATTAAAAAGTTTTTACCACCTAGTTCAGTTGCTTGTGTGCTAAGGCCGGTACCAAAGTTTTTAAACAAATCGCCATCACCACCACCAAAGTTAAAACTCCTTCTAAAACCGCCACCGCCTTCGCCACCAGCAAAAGGTTCGGGCGCATTTTCATCTGGTGATAGTTTGTACATAGATACGCTATCGCTAAAATATAGTATGTATTTACTAATTTGAAACTCTGGCATCATGCTGCGCATTTGCTCGTTGTTAAAGCGCTTCCAGTTGTTTACTGTGCGCTGGTAAGTAACAGCACCTTCTTTTTGCTGTGCAGTTGCTGCAATAGCTACTGCCATTACTAGCACTAACAGTTGTATTCTCTTCATATTTGGCCTTTAAGGTTATTTGTGTGCAAATGTATGCCTGACGGTATTTGAGGCTGAATAATTCAGGTTAAGAGGCGTATTTATCGGTAAAGTAAACAAGCCGCCTTATGGTGTACCTACTTTAAACAAACGTTCTGCATTGGCTGTGGTAATAGCAGCCATTGCTTCTACACTCATTTGCTTGCTGTTAGCTAGTTTTTCTACTATATAAGTCAAGTAGCTACTTTCATTGCGCTTACCTCTAAATGGTACAGGCGTTAAATAGGGTGCATCAGTTTCTAGCACCAAAAACTCATTAGGTATATCTTGTAAAGCTTCAGCTAAACCTGCATTTTTATAGGTAATTACACCACCTACACCTAGCATAAAGTTCATGTCGGTTATTTGCTTGGCACTTTCGTAGCTACCACTAAAGCAATGAAAAATACCTGTAAGCCCTTTGGCTGCAAAAGGTTTTACTAGGTTAATGGTTTCTTGCATGGCATTACGTGTATGAATAACAATGGGTAAATGATAGTCTAAAGCCCATTGCATTTGTAGTTCAAATGCTTCGTGCTGCTGTGTAGTAAATGTTTTATCCCAATAAAAGTCGAGCCCAATTTCACCAATAGCTACAAAAGAGCGGCTTTCTAATTGCCTTTTTACAATGGCAAGTTCTTCTTGATAATTATCTTTTACATAGCAAGGATGTAAGCCCATCATAGCAAAACATTCGTTAGGGTACTTTTTTTCAAGCGCTAACATGGCTTCTAAACTGCTGCTATCTATGGCTGGTAAATAAAATTTTGTAACGCCACTAGTTTTTGCTCGGCTAATTACGTCGTCAATATCTTGCTGAAATTCTTCTGAATACAAGTGGCAGTGCGTATCTATCATCATCATGCTGCAAATGTGAAATATTTTTTACCCCTAACACAATAAAAAATAATTGAAGTACAGAAAATAAACTTGAGTAAGCAGCCGTTTAAATAATCCGACAAACACATAAAAAAACAACAAGTTACTATAGACTATTTAAAAGATTCAAGAGATTAAACGTTTGTTTTCATAGGGTACGGATTAAAACGGGCTAAGGTGTCTACCTTGGCCTTCTTTTTTATTGTCTGAACCAAGATTTGAAGATTACTAGGATTTGTAGGAAAGAAAAATTGTCTGCTAAGTACCTACCAATATCAGCGAAGCACCTACCAATAGTAGCGAAGTGACGTACAATATTAGCGAAGCACCTACAAACATCTGCTAAGTGGTCATCAATATCAACTAAGCGGCTGCCAATATCAGCGAAGTAGCTACCAGCATCGACTAAGTACCAACCAATATCAGCGAAGCGCCTACAAGCCTCTGCGAAGTGGTCATCAATACCAACTAAGTCACTACCAATATCTGCGAAGCACATACAATAGTAAAAAAGACATATACAATTGTGAAAAACTGTATACAATAACAGTATTGATGGTACAAAACTGTATTTATTGAGGAATTACTTCAAAGCGATAACCTAAGTTGGTGAAATGTTCTAGCACTTTGGGTAATGCATAAGCTATGCGTTCGTAGGCTTTTTCGCTATCGTGAAACACCACAATACTGCCTTGCTTAGCATTATTTACCACATTTTTTAGGCATTTTTCTTTGCTCAACTTTACATCAAAATCGCCGCTAAGTACAGACCACATAATGATATTAAAATGGTCGGCGGTTTGTTGCTGCTTGGTAACTGGATTTGTAAATGAAAGCTCCCAACCGCTTACTGTCAATTCTTTTATTTGCGATTTTGAAATACGACCATAAGGTGGCCTGAAGAGATTTGTATGGATTTTAGTGGCTGCAAAAGACACGTCTTTTAAATACACATAAGTGCTTACGTTGGTACCTTTAAGATGGTGAGATGTGTGATTACCTACTGCATGACCATCATCAAGTATTTGCTGGTACACAGCTTTATTATTCATGACGTTTTTACCAATGCAGAAGAAGGTGGCTTTAGCATTGTATTGGCGTAAAGTATCTAGCACAAATGGTGTGATGGTAGGGTGCGGGCCATCATCGAATGTGAGATAGATAACTTTTTCTGTAGTAGGAATATCCCAAACAAGTGTGTTAGGATAAAGGGCTCTTAATAATTTAGGGGTGGTAACCAAATACATAACCTGATGCAATATTGATGAACAGAGATACAACCGCTGCAGTGTGCGACGCAACGAGGTTACATAGAATTACTACAGTTGGTTACAAAAATAAAAGTCCGCAGCTTATGCTGCGGACTTTTACCCTTTTATTTCTTTTCGGCTACAGTAAGCTTGGTAAGGTTAGCAATGGTTTCGCGTATTTCTTTTACACTATAAAAACGGTACACTTCTGGTTCTTTGCCATCAACTTTTTCTATAGAAGTTACCTGGCGAAAAGGCCCTACAATGTATGCATCTAGGTTATCGGTAACTTTTACAGCCGTTAATGGTAAAATGAAGAAATTACGATTAGCATCAGAGATGTTTTTACCTTGAATTAATTGTTCTAACGAATCGATAGATTGTTTAAGAGATTCTTGTGTGATAACGGTTTTGGTGGTTTTAGCGGCACCATATACTTGGTAGCTACCTACAATGGTATCTTGCTTAGCATTAACTACATAATAACCATTGGTTGGGATATCTATGGTGGCTTTGCCGTTGGTAGTTTCTATGTTTACGGCAGTTTTTTCAGCATCGTTAAGTACCAAGGTTTTTTCGTCGCTGCCAGCACCATCGCTAGCGGTAATGGTTTTAGTGCTTTCGTTTATAGTGGCACTGCCTTTAGCATATACCAATACTTTTTTTTGAGGTTTAGAACAGGCTACTGCCGATACAATAATGGCAAGTACAATTAGCTTTTTCATGATGTTGTGTATTTACAATAAAAAATCCCGATAAAAATTATCGGGATTGAAAGTAAGTATATTTTGTTGTTTCTAGCCCTTCCCTTTTGGGGAAGGGTTGGGTTGGGGCTATTTTGCTGCTGCAAAACGCTCAGCAACTTTTGCCCAATTGATAACGTTCCAAATAGCTGCTAAATAATCTGGACGTTTGTTTTGATACTTTAAGTAATATGCGTGTTCCCATACGTCAACACCTAAAATTGGTGTACCTTTTACTTCAGCAACATCCATTAAAGGATTGTCTTGGTTTGGTGTAGAACTTACTTCTAGTTTACCATCTTTTACAATTAGCCAAGCCCAGCCGCTACCAAAACGTGTAGCACCTGCTGCTGCAAATTTTGTTTTAAACTCATCGAAGCTGCCAAAAGCTGCATCGATAGCTGCTGCTAAATCGCCAGTAGGTACAGCGCCAGAAGCGGCTGCTAAACTGTCCCAAAAGAAAGTGTGGTTCCAGTGACCACCACCATTGTTGCGAACTGCTGGTGAAATAGTACCAGCAACTGCTACCAATTCTTCGATGGTTTTACCCTCGTTTGGTGTACCAGCAATGGCATTATTAAGGTTGGTTACATAAGCTTGGTGGTGCTTATCGTGGTGAATGGTCATCGTTTCTGCATCGATGTATGGCTCTAACGCATTGTAAGCGTAAGGCAAAGGCGCTAATGTAAATGACATAGTTTTTATTTTATTTGGTTATTAATGTATGCTGCGCAAATGTAACACATGAGGGGGTATTGGGTAACAACTTAGCAATTATTTGTTGTTGAATAAAGGAATATATAGTAATTGTGCCGAAAGGATGATATCTTAAATTTTTTAATTTTTGTTAAACACGTTACCGATGCAATTTATGCAACAGTTATATTTGACAAAGCACTAACAACTTTGTATGAGAAACATATGTACCCTGCTTATCAGCATTTTATTTACCCAAACATTATTTGCACAAACACCTAAAAAGAAAATACAAATTGTATTGCTAGGCACATTTCATTTTAACCAATCGCTTGATAGCAATAGTAGATTACATTCTAATTTGTTTACGCCAAAAAGACAAGCAGAAGTAAATGATATTGTAAATAGCCTTGCTAAATATAAGCCTACTAAAATATTTGTAGAGCAAGAGCCTGATAGACAAATATTTTGGGATAGCATTTATACTGATTTAAAGAATGGTAAAGAGCCTTTAACTACTAAGGTAAGGGCTAATGAAATTACACAGCTTGGCTTAAAAACTGCCAAGGCATTGCAACTTAAAAATGTGCTTTGTGTAGATTTTCAACCAGAGAATTTTGGTGAGAAAGATTACCAACCAAAAAATACATCAGACAGTTTAATGCAAGCGATGTGGCAATACATTAGTAGCTACCCAGATAGCATACAAAACCATACAGATTTATTCAATTTACCTTATCCTACTAAGCGTTTAAAGCAAGATTCATTGTTGCAAACAAAGACGTTGGCAGAATACCTTCTTACATTAAATACACCCGAGTATTTTGCATATTCTGACTATACCAATTTTACATGGTTTTACAGTATTGGAAAGGCAAACGAATATGTAGGTGTTGATTGGTTAACTGATTTTTGGTATGGCAGAAATTTGCGCATTTACACCAATGTTTTGCGACACATTAATCCTAAAGAAGACAATACATTGTTGGTGATTTATGGTTCATCGCACATTGCTTTTCTGAAGCATTTATTTGAAATGAATCCATTGTTTGAAGTGGTTGAGTTGAATAAAGTGATAGGCAATAAATAGTTTGCTTTTAGTTAAATGAATAATGCTACAGCATCATTCATTTAACGATTATTTTAGCCACCATTTCTTCTAAAACCACCACCTCTGCCGCCACCAAGGCTACCACCATTACGATTGCGACCATTTTGGCCAGGCATTTTGTTTCTAAATTGACCATCTTTACGTTGGTCACCACCAGGAAATTTGCGTAAGTTGTAGGTGAAAGTGAGTAAGAAGTAGCGCTGTAATACATTGTTTTGTACATCTTGAATATAGTTATTGGTTACATTTCTACTTACGCTTACATTTTGGTTTAAAATATCCGTAACGCTTAGTTTTATTTCACCATCTTTTTTCTTAAAAATTTGCTTTGCAAAAAAGGCATTCCACAATGGTAGGCTTGCGTTGTAGCCACTTGTTAAACCACTGTTGTAGATGTAATCAAAATCGCTACCCAAAATCCAGCCGCCATTAAATGTATACGTTGGTTCTACAGAAAAACTTTGTGTGTAGTAATCTCTATTTTGCTCTGGTTTTAAAGAGTATTTAGCAATATTATAATTGTAGGTAGTATTAAAGTTTAGATCTAGTTTTTCGTTAATGTTCATCGTCCAATTTATGGCTTCGCTAAAGCGTGTACTTGTGGTAAAATTGGTAGCACTATTAATTAAACTTACATCTCTATTAAGCGATACATTGCTAATGAAATTAAGATTGCTTTTAGGATTTTTTAATTGAAAACCATAGTTCACATTGGCGAAAAAATTAAACGATCCATTGGCGTTTTCGTAGGTGGTAGCAAGTGCACCACGGCCAGAATCGGTAATGCTATTAACCACTTTGTTACTAGTAATACTGCCGCTAAGTAAGGCAGAAATATTGCGTAACGTTATTTGATTGACAGACGTGTACACTAAGCGTAAACTATGCGAAAACTCTTGCCCAAGCTTAGGATTACCAGTGATAATATTGTTTCTATTGCTATTATCTGGCACAGGTTGTAATTGTGCCGTATTAGGCTGATTACTGCGGCCATTGTAGTTGATACGAAGGTTTTTCTTTTTGGTAAAATTGTAAATAAAATTGGCAGTAGGATAGATGTTGGTGAAGTTTCTATCAAAGTGGGTGCCTTTGCTGGTATTATCGCTTTTTAGGTTTGAATATTGAACACCATTTGAAATACCAAAATTGACCTTCTCTGTTTGCAATCTATAGCCAACTGTTACTCGGTTAGATGAATTTTCATTTTGAAAATAGTTAGACAATGAGTCTACAAAATGCGTGTAATCGTTAGTTGTTTTATCAAAAGAATACACTTTTCTATTTGAGTTACTATTGTTTTGGTTATAGCCATACGTTAACTCAATGATGTGATTTTTTACTATTGGAAAAGTATACGATACAGAAGTGCCAAAGCCGCTACTTTTAGATAAGGTATTGTTTATTTGATTGGTAACTACTGTTGTATCAACCCCTTTGTAAGGTGAGTAAGGCGCATAATAATGTGTATTGGCATAGTTAGTACCATCACTCTCGTTGTGGCTGCCACTACCAGAAAAACCTATTGAAAATGTATGACCACGAGCTTTAAAGCGATGTCTGTAAGTTGCGTTTACATCACCATTATAGCCATTTGAATTATTAATTGTTGTTTGGTTATTATCTATCTGTGTAATGTCGCCTTTGCCGTATTCTAAACTTTTGGTGGTTTTAGATAGTACTTGATTAATGTTATTACCACTTTGAAAAGATACATCAGGCCTTATTACCAATGAGTTCATACTATCAAACTTGGTTTCTATATTCAGGTTAAGGCGATGGTTTTCGCTAATGCGATTACTATTTGTTTGTTGGTTAATAAAGGTTGAAGAATCGGTAGTGCCATCAAAACGCTGTGTGAAAGTTTTAGCGTCTCGGTTGGTGTTTAAATTGTTGTAGAAATAACTGCTTGCAAAGTCTGTTTTTTTACCCCACAAATCGCTGTAATTAAGCCCAATACCTTTAGTGTCGGTAATGCCGCCTCTGCTTCTGCCGCTACCACCACCATCCGTTGCGGTAAAACCTTGCTTGTTCACATTATTGGCTTGGCTTACAACAGTAATTTTTTGATTGCCATTAAAGTAGTTAAAGTTGGCACTAGCGTCGTACCTGCCTTGGTCGCCATAGCCAGCTATAAAGCGGCCAAACACACCTTTACGTCTATCTTTTTTAGTAATAATATTAATGGTTTTGGTACGTGTGCCATCATCAAAACCACTAAACGCACTTTGGTCGCTTTGTGCATCGTACACCTGAATTTTGTCTACAATATCTGGCGGTAAATTTTTTGTAGCCATTTTAGGGTCGTTGCCAAAAAAGCGTTTGCCATCTACCAAAATACGAGCTACCTGCTCGCCTTGTGCATTCACGTTGCCATCTTTATCTACCAAAACACCTGGTAGTTTTTTCAATAAATCTTCAACTACTGCATTGGGCTTTGTTTTATAGCTGCCTGCATTAAACTCAAGTGTATCTTTTTTTACTGTTAATGGTGGTGTACTTGTTACAATTACTTCACCAAGATTTGCTGCAGCCGTTTGTAAATAAATATTACCAAGATTTACCAGTGCTTTATCTACTGTAATGGTTTTAAACACATTAGTATACCCTTGAAACGAGAAGCGAATAATGTATTTGCCATTAGGCACATCTTTTATTTCAAAAAGGCCTTCTTCTTTTGCCAAGCTAGATACTTCAACGGTAGAGTCAGTAGCATCTAAAAGAGAAATAGAAGCATCTTTTAAAGATTGCCTGGCGGTACTATCTATTATTTTACCTTTTATAGTGGCAGTATTTTGGGCAAATAATTGTCCAGCACTAATTATGAGCAAAAGGAATAGAAAATTTTTCATAAACACAGTAATAGAATTTAAAATTATCGGTTATGCCGTTTGCGATAATTTTATAAAAGCCTCAACGGTAATAGATAATGATGATGCGTAAATATTGGCAAATTAATTGGTGAATAATTGTTGCTTTAACACTTAAGGGCTAAGACTTTTGCTGGTAACGAAAGTTTAATTTGTAAAAAGCATCAAACGCCCGATAAATTGTATTCAGTAATACAGTATTTTAGCTAATTGGTGTATAATTAATACCTAAACTGTTTTACTTGAAAAGGCTTTTACTACTGTGTAATTTTTATTAGCTACTAACGTCATTTTTGCAAGGCATATAAAAAGTGGTTGGGTGCAATACGAGCACCAAGGGGCTGGCAGTGCTGCCAATACTTCTATTTACAAAATCACCGTTTATGTGTTTAGAGATTGCTCTCAGAATAATCCTATGCCTATTTGCTTAGGTATTTATGATGCGTAACTCATCAGTAGGCGACACCTCTTACTAATCTAAGCTTGTAACCGATACGGTTGTTGTAACTGTCATTCCAAAATTCAATATCAATGCAGGTAACGATACTTCTGTTGTAATTGGCCAACCATTACAATTGAAAGCTTCAGGCGATACCACAAGCTTAATTTATGTTTGGGCAGCCTAGTACTTATTTAAACAACACTTTTTATAATCCTATAGCAACATTTGCAACGTCGGTGGTGCCTGACATAGTGCCATTTACTGTTACTGCATCTACCAAAGAAGGTTGTACAGCTACTGATGTAAAAAATGTGAAAGTGTATAAAATGTCTCCAGATATTTTAGTGCCAAGCGGTTTTACACCAAATGGTTATGGTAGAAATGATGTACTGAAGCCGATACTAATAGGCATTGCAAAGCTGCATTACTTCAATGTCTACAATCGTTATGGTCAATTTGTTTTTACCACTAGCGATGGTAGTAAAGGATGGGATGGTTTTATAAATGGTATGGCACAAAGTAGTAACACTTTTGTGTTTATGGCAGAAGGTACAGATTATTTAGGCAATATTATTAGCAGAAAAGGTACTACTGTTTTGGTTAAATAAACGGCTGCTTTACTGGTAGATATATAATAGAATGGGCTGCTTGCTTTCAGCAATAATTGAATGTAAAGCTTCCAAAAAAGTGTAAGACACCATAGGGCAACCAAGACTATTGCATATGGGTAAAGGATAAGGCTCGTTATTAGGTACGCAACTGTAAGCATGTAGCACCACATTGCGTTCAAATGCATTGCTGTTGCTGCTGTCAAGGCCGTTCAGTTTATACGCCTTGCCAAATTTACCTTTGTATTGATAGCTTACTTTGTACTTACCAAGCGATGTGCAACCACTGCTTACTTCGTTTGAAAAACTAGGTGTTTGTGTAAATTTTTTAGTGCCACTACCATGTGCTACTAAGCCTGCTAATTCTATGCTATCCTTTTGCATGTTGTACACAAAAAATCTGTTCTTGCCACTGTGAATACTCATGTCAATGAGAAAACTCACACTTCTGTTATAATGGTTAGTCTGTGTGTAAAGGTTTACTCTTTTGCTTTGTTTTTTAGTTTCTGTAATAACTATGTGTCCTTTGTGGTTACTGTTTCTTTATGTAATGTTTTAGCTGTTGTTTTTGTAAATAATGTTCTGTATTGGTAGGCAATAAATACTATGCCTAAGCCAATAATTACAAATATTGTAAACAGTAGTTTTTTCATTGTAAGTGTACCAGTTTTAGTGCTTAGAGATGCAATAATGCATCATTTGCATACATTCTAACTGTATGAGAATTGTTAAAAAATATGTAAAAGCTACTTTTTTGACATTGTGTTTTATTTCTGGTAAAGCGTTTGTTTAGTTGTGTGTAAAGGCATTTACAAAACACTAAAAACATCTTGCTATGAAAAGAATGATACGCTTACTAACCTTACTATTTACAGTAACTGTTTTATTTTCCAGTTGTGTAAAATCGGTAGAATTATATAACGACCCAATTGTGGGTTCGTGGGTATTAAACGATGCTTCTAAGGGTAATGCTAATGGATGGCACCCTTTATATACAGGGCTTGAAAATGGTGTATTTACATTTTATACCAATGGCGGCGCTACTTACGATGATGGTTATAATTTATACCAAGGTAATTGGTCTATTACCACAGTTTCATCAGGCTATTACGATTATTATGGTAACTATTATGTAGACTATCACGATGCGATGCAAGTGAGATTGCGTAATGGTAATGGTGCTACTATTAACTTGTATTTTGATGATGTTAGCTTTAGTGGGGGTAATTATTTTTCTGCTACGTATTATCGTAATTATTCTGTAGAACGCTATGGTTTTAGACGATACTAATGTTATTAATTAGAGGTTAAAATAGTTTTCAGTTAGAATTATATTTAAAAGCAAAAACCCCGCAATTGCGGGGTTTTTATATTTCTCATGTTGCTAAAAACTATCTTAAGAATAACATTTCTCTGTATTTCGGCAACGTCCATTCTTCATCGTCTACCAAGTGCTCTAATTTATCTACATGGTAACGAATTACATCAAAATAAACACCTTTAACATCATCGCAATAAGCAATTGCTCTTAAACGTGTATCAGCAATGTTGTTAGCTACTTTTCTAGCTTCTACCATTGCATTTACTTGCTCGTACACAATATTAATGTGCTCGCTTACTTCGTTTAAAATAGCAAGTTGGCTACGGTAAGTTGTTTCAGGCACACCTACAGCTTTAAGGCTTTCAATATTACCAGCTAATTGTGTTAAGTATTTAACAGCCGCAGGAATAATGTGGTTTAATGCTAAATCTCCCATTACCCTCGCTTCAATTTGTACTTTCTTCAAGTATTTTTCAAGCTCAATTTCGTGTCTTGCTTCTAGCTCGCTGTGTGTGTAAATGTTATTGTTTGCAAACAAAACTTTTGCTTTATCAGTAACCAATGCATCTAGTGCTACAGGCGTAGTTTTCAAGTTTGGTAAGCCACGTTTTTCAGCTTCAGCATGCCACTCATCGCTATAGCCATCACCTTCAAACAATACTTTTTTGCTTTCAACAATGTAACGCTGTATGGTTTGCATAATCGCAATTTCTTTCTTTTCACCTTTTTCAATCAAACCATCAACATCTTTCTTAAATGTTTTCAAGGTCTCAGCCATGATAGTATTTAAGATGGTCATTGGGTTAGCACAGTTAGCAGTAGAACCAACAGCACGGAACTCAAATTTGTTACCAGTAAATGCGAAAGGAGAAGTACGGTTACGGTCAGTATTATCCATCAATAATTCAGGAATACTGCGGTGTAAATCTAATTTCAAAATCGCTTCATCTTGTTCGTCAAAGTTGTCACCAACGCGAGTTTCAACTTCTTCTAACACTTTAAATAAGTATTGACCAACGAATACAGAAATGATAGCTGGTGGTGCTTCGTTAGCGCCTAAACGGTGATCGTTTGGTGCAGATGCAATTGAAGCTCTTAAAATATCAGCATAATCATGAACCGCTTTAATAGTATTAACAAAGAATGTTAAGAACATCAAGTTGGTTTTTGGTGTTTTACCAGGTGCTAATAAGTTAACACCAGTATCTGTTGCAAGGCTCCAGTTATTGTGTTTACCACTACCGTTAATACCTGCAAATGGTTTCTCGTGTAGTAATACTTTTAGTTTATGACGTTTTGCAACACGGTTCATTACATCCATCAACAAGGTGTTGTGATCAACAGCAATGTTAATTTCTTCAAATATTGGCGCACACTCAAACTGAGCAGGTGCAACCTCATTGTGACGAGTACGTAAAGGAATACCTAATTTATAAGCCTCTGTTTCATAATCTCTCATGAATGCATACACTCTTTCAGGTATAGTACCAAAGTAATGGTCTTCTAATTGTTGACCTTTAGCAGGCGCAGCACCAAATACAGTACGGCCACTTTGTACTAAGTCAGGACGCGCATTTGCCAACGCTTCATCAATTACAAAGTATTCTTGTTCCCAACCTAAAGTACCAGTTACTTTACTTACGTTTTTATCAAAATAATTACAAACGTCAACCGCTGATTTATTTAAAGCTTCTAACGCTTTTAATAATGGTGCTTTATAGTCTAATGACTCACCAGTGTACGATACGAAAATGGTAGGTATACATAATGTTTTACCGTGACCAATTTCAATAATAAACGCAGGTGAAGAAGGATCCCAAGCAGTGTAACCACGAGCTTCAAAAGTTGCTCTTAAGCCACCATTAGGAAAAGAAGATGCATCTGGCTCTTGCTGAACTAGTGCAGCACCATCAAACTCTTCAATTGCTGTACCATCGCTTTTTAAAGTGAAAAAGCTATCGTGTTTTTCAGCAGTGGTGCCGGTTAATGGTTGAAACCAGTGTGTAAAGTGTGTAACACCTTTACTTTCGGCCCAAGCTCTTAAACCGTTAGCAATTTGACTAGCGTTTGCTCTGTCAATTTTTTTGCCTCCCTTAATACTACCAACAAGGCTTTTGTAAGCCTCATCGCTTAGATATTCACGTGCAGTCTTTAAAGTAAAGACGCTTTCGCCAAAAATGGCGGTAACTTTAGACGATTTAGCACCTCCTGCTTCTACTTCGTCAGTTAGTTTGGTAATTGCCTCAAATCTTAATGACATGGTACTTTTTATATTTTGATTAATAAGATAATTCTTCAAAAGAACAATTTTTTTTGTTTTTCTCCAAAAAAATGCTTGAACTAGTAGCAAAATGTAAAAAAATTACGCTTTCGGTGGAGATTTTTTTCTAATTAACGCTGAAAACAACACGTTATAAAAAATAATTTTTTGATTTCATCTTTCTTATATTTTTCAGTTATCGCTCAGTGTGAATAAGTAAAATATATTTAAAATGTGTTTATAATTATATTTTCGACAAAAATTACAAAATTGTTAACCCCTGCCGAACCAAATAGTTAAATGTTTGGCATTGAATATTTTTCAAACAAAATCTTGTTTTATTGCAGAATTGTTGATTAGAATTATTATTCCTTAATAAAAAATTAATTGAAAAACTAGCATCTTAATAAATTGTAAAATAAAAAATATGAAAAAATATTTCCTCAATTGATTTTTTTGAGTTTATTTTAGCAAAAAATAGAAATAGTTAAATTTTATTTAACACAATTACTTTTTTTATGAAAAAATATCTTTTTGATTCCTTTTCATCTTTTTGCACTTTTTTGGCTTCTATCGCAAATTTTAACGGTTTTATTGTTGAAGTTTTCTTTTTACTAGGTTCAAGTATACCTAATAAGTTCTTTTCAAGTGTTTACAAGCCATTTGTAGGCAAGCCTAGGTTACAATTTTTGTTCCTTAAGTAGGAATAAAAATTTATGGTTTCTGATTTAACATGTCAATGCTAGTAATAATCAATATAATTTTTATTTAACAATTTAAAACTGTCTAGACAAAAAACAACTAAAACTAACGCTAAACATTTTAAGTAACTAAAACAAAACAACTATGTTCAAAAAAACAATCCTCTCGGCCTTTGCATTGGCCGCATTAGTAGCAGCACAGGCGCAAGACTCTACTAAAAAAGCAACTACAACTATTTCTGGTTCGGTAGATGCTTACTATCGTTTCGATTTTAACAATCAGTTGACTAACAACAAAACAAGTTTCACTAATTCAAACAATTCATTTGAATTAGGTATGGCTACTTTAAAAGTAGACCACAGTATTGGTAAAGTAACTGCTACTGCCGATTTAGGTTTTGGTAGAAGAGCTGCTGAGTTTTCTTACAACGATGCTGGTTCTTTAGCTTCTGTAAAGCAATTGTATATTACTTACGCACCAAGCAGTAAGGTGAAATTCACTTTGGGTAAATTTGCTACACACATTGGTTACGAATTAGTAGACGCAGTAGCTAACAGAAACTACAGCATGAGCTATGGCTTTTCTTATGGTCCTTTCTTCCATACAGGTTTAAAAGCTGATATCTCTCTTGGTGGTAAAACAGCTTTAATGGTAGGTATTGCAAATCCAACCGATTATTCAACTACTATATCAACAGGTAAAGTTGCTATTGCTCAGTTGAGTACAGCTTCTAAAAGTGATAAATTTAAAGCTTACTTAAACTACCAAGGTGGTACAAACAATGTTGACCCAATAACACCTTATACTTTATCTCAATTTGATATAGTGCTAATGGGTACAATTAGCAGCAAGTTTGCTATTAATTACGATGGTACAATTCAATCAAGAAAGGTTGCTGGAAAAACGAATAATTGGACTAGCAATGCTTTGTACTTAAATTATGATCCTACTACCAGTTTTGGTTTAACACTTCGTGGGGAATACGTAACAGACCCTAATGTTGTAGGGATTGGTTCAAATATTTTCATTCCAACATTATCTGCTAACATCAAAATTGACAATCTTACTATTATTCCAGAAGTGCGTCTTGATAATGCAAAAGATGCCATTTTCTCTAAAAGTAGTGGCGCAAGCACAAAAAGCTATGGTCAGTTTATTTTGGCAGCAGCTTACAAATTCTAATTCATAATATACTAGCATCTACCTATCTCTACGTGGGTAGATGCTTTTAAAACTAATATTTGAAAGGAAGTTCCTACATTTTTCATAATTAAATCCTCTACTAACATGTTTTCAGCAACTTTAGCCTCATTAAAAGGGTTGGGAAAAAGAAATACATTCTCTGCCCCTGCCTTACAGCTTACAAAAGCTCAAAAAATACGTTATGGTTTAACGTTTTTTGCTGGTAAAATGCTTGGTGTTTTAGTTATTCTTGCAGCAATGAAAGTATTGCCAGGATTACTTGGCACACCTGCACACGCTCAAGGTGCAGATTCTCTTTCAGTAGATTCTCTATCTAGCACTTTAGCAGCAACAAAAAGTCAATTATTAGCTACTACTACTACTTTAACAAATACTGCAAATACAATTTGGACTTTGGTGGCAGCATTTCTAGTATTTGGTATGCAAGCTGGTTTTGTAATGTTAGAAGCAGGTTTTGCACGTCAAAGAGAAACAGTAAACGTATTGATGGAGTGTATTTTTGATACATGTCTTTGTGGTTTATTGTTTTGGGCTGTTGGTTACGCCTTTATGTTCAGCGAGGGTAATGCATATATTGGTTACCATTGGTTCTTCTTAGAAGGCGCGCCTGAAACATATTTAACAACTGGTATTCCTGTAATTGCACACTGGATTTTCCAATATGCATTTGCTGATACCTGTTCTACAATCGTTTCTGGTGCTATGATTGGTCGTACAAGTTTCCGTGGCGATATTTTATATTCTATTGGTATTACTGGTTTCATTTATCCAATTATTGGGCATTGGGCTTGGGGTCCTGGTGGTTTCTTAGCAGTTTATGGCTTCTGGGATTTCGCAGGTTCTACAGTGGTACACACAATTGGTGGTGTAGCTTCTTTGGCTGGTGCTATTGTACTTGGTCCACGTTTGGGTCGTGTATTTAAGCGTGATGGTGGTGGTATGCCGCCTGCACACAACCTTACTTTAGGTGCGGTTGGTGCATTTATCTTATGGTTTGGTTGGTATGGTTTTAACCCAGGTAGTACTTTATCTGCTGTAGATATGCAAGGTATTGGTCGTGTAGCTACTAATACTACTTTGGCTGCATGTTCTGGCGGTATGGTTGCTATGTACTTAGCTTTATGGTTTGGTGCAACTAAAGGTAAATTCGATTTAGCATTTACTGTAAATGGTTTACTTGGTGGTTTGGTGGCTATCACAGCACCTTGTTATTGGGTAAATACATTTGGTGCTGTAATGATTGGTGCAATTGCTGGTTTAGTTGTATACCTAGTAACTAACCTTTTAGAATACTTGCGTATTGACGATCCTATCGGTGCTGTGCCAGTACATGGTGCTTGCGGCATTTTTGGTACTTGGGCAATCGGTTTATTTGCTTGTGGGAAATATGGTATCACAGGTCCTACTGGTCCTGATAATTCTGCACCATTAAAAGGTTTATTGTATGGTGGCGGTACCGATTTATTAACTAAGCAAGTTGTTGGTAACCTTACAATAGTTGCAGCTACATTTGCTGTAGCATTCATAATGATGTGGGTTATTAATAAATTACCAAATCCATGGAAATTGCGTGTAGAACCAGAAGGTGAAACGCTTGGTTTAGACGTATTTGAACATGGTAGTGAAGCTTACACAGCTTAATACTATCGGTTGAATAAATTAGTAACAAAGGCTTCTGCAGACGCAGAAGCCTTTGTCTTTTGATTACTAGTCGTTTCTCAATGTTAATAAATGCTTAAAATTTAATTAAAATTAGCCAGTAATGATTTTTCTATAATATTGAATGTGGTATCAAAAAAAATAGTTTATCACAAAGGCAAGTATTCATTTTAAGTCACAGCGTGAAATAAATTATTTTTCAAGAGAATTGTTTTCAATTTTTACCGCTTAGCTGATTTGTAACATTACATGTGTTTCCTTTTGTATACGACAAGCTTTTTCTCTAGTACTTTTGTGCAATTATTTCATGTTGATTAACTGTGTTCCTTTGTATTCTAAACGAATGAAATCAATATAAAATTTAAAAAACAAAATCATGAGTACTTTACAAATCATCGCTGCATTTACAATTTTAGTAGCTACTATCATAGTTCCAGCTTTTAAACAAAGCCGTACAACTAAAGCATAATTTAGCAATAAGTAAAAATAAAAACGCTCTGAATTAATCATTCAGAGCGTTTTTATTTTAAATTCACTCGTAATTCATTATGAGCAAGCGAGTAAGCGGGTTTAATAAACTGCAAAGCCAAATTTTTAGTCCACTACGAGATTTCTTTGCTGATAGCAGAGCCATTGGTATTGTATTAATAGGCTGTACTGCTTTGTCACTTATACTTTCTAACTGTGCTGCAACAAGTTTAGCTTACACCAAATTTTGGGAAAATCAATTTCATTGGTTTGTGCACTTCTTGTATTTACCAGAAACTAACTTACTATTTGTCAATGATGTGTTGATGACTCTTTTTTTCTTCCTCGTTGGTATGGAGATAAAAAGAGAGCTGACAATTGGCGAATTAGCTTCTTTACAAAAGTCATTATTACCAGTTTTTGCGGCTTTAGGTGGAATGATTTGCCCCGCAATAATCTTTATACTTTTTAATAATGGTACGCCATTGCAAAAGGGTTGGGGCATTCCTATGGCTACAGATATTGCCTTTTCTTTAGGAATATTGTCTTTACTAGGCAAGCGTGTACCTATACAACTAAAAATATTTTTAACAGCATTAGCAATTATAGACGATTTAGGTGCTGTACTTACAATTGCTGTATTTTATTCGGCCAACATTAGTTTCGTATATCTTGGTTTTGCTGCTGTGATAGTATTGATAGTTATAGGCCTAAATAAATTTAAAGTAAATAACTTAATGTTTTACTTGGTACCAGGCATTTTACTTTGGTATTGTATGTTTAATTCTGGTGTTCATGCAACCTTAGCAGGTGTAATTATGAGTTTTTGTATGCCTTTAAACCAGTTGGCAAAACTTGAGCATAAGTTATTTCATCCGGTAAACTTTATAATAATGCCATTATTTGCTTTGGCTAATACGGCTATTGTTTTGCCAGTAAACATGCATTTCGTATTTACATCTACAATTAGTTTTGGTGTTATCGCTGGCTTAGTAATTGGCAAGCCACTTGGAATTTTCTCTTTCGCTTACTTGGCTGCAAAATTTAAAATTGCAGCAGTACCTGCAAACACTTCTTGGAAGCAAATATTAGGTATTGGTATGCTTGGTGGTATTGGCTTTACAATGAGCATATTTACTGCTGCACTTGCTTATTCTGCTCAAGATTTACAAATTATAGCAAAAGTCGCCATCATTATTGCCTCTGTTTTGTCAGGTATTTTGGGTTATGTAATGGTAATGACTGTTACAAAAAATGTTGCATTTGCTAGTATTTCAAATGAACTAACTGATTAGGTTAATCTTTCATTCGGCCGCTACAAAACGATAGCCTATACCAGATTCAGTAAAAATGTATCTATTGCCATCAACTTCAATTTTTTTTCTCAATTGTGCTACAAATACCCGCAAATACTCAAGTTTATCGGTATAAAATTCGCCCCATATTTCTTTAAGTAAATATTGATGCGTTAATACTTTGCCTTCATTTTTTCCAAAAAGTACTAACATGGTGTACTGTGTGGCGGTCAATTTTAATATTTCATTGTGTAGTTTTATAATTCTTGATGATAAATCAAGTTCGAATGTTTTAAATTTAATGACAGACGTATTTGCCTCTAAAGATGCATTTCTCAATGCAGAGCGAATTCTTGCCAATAATTCGCCCGTTCTAAATGGTTTTACTAAGTAGTCATTTGCGCCATAGTCAAGTGTATCTATAATCGCTTGTTCGTTGTTTTGTACTGATAGAATGATGACGGGTTTTATAAACCATTCGCGTAGTTTTTGTAATAAAACGGCACCACTGCTATCGGGTAATCCTAAATCAAGTATTATTAAATCAATATTATTATTTACCACCATGGTTAGCCCTTCTTGTGCGGTACTCGCTTCAAGAACATTATATCCATTAGAGTGTAGTGTTATTTCTAGTAGTTTTCTTATTTGCTTTTCATCATCTACTACCAATATTGTCTCATTGGGCATATTGAAAGTTTTTAGGTAATATTTCCGAAATAGGTATCTCAATGATAAATTTTGCACCACCAAGCGAAGAGTTTTCTAGCGCAATAGTGCCTTTATGTGCCTCTATAAAACCTTTTACCAGCGATAAACCAAGACCAGTGCCAGTTGTTTTTGTATGACTAATACGATAGAATTTCTCAAATACTTTTTCTTTTTCTGTTTCAGGTATGCCATTACCATTGTCTTCAACACTAATAATTACTTTGTTTAGGTTGTTTGCTACGCTAATGATAATGCTAGAGTGTTCTGCTGTGTATTCGCAACTATTTAATACCAAGTTGTAAATAATTTGCTCCATTAGACCATAATCTAATTTAAATAATGGTAGACTTTCTGGTATTTCTATCTGTAAATGATGTGATTGTAATGGCTCTTGTAATCTTATAGTAACATCTGTAATTACTTCGTTTAGGTCGCACCAATCTTTTTTGGCCTCTATTACACCCGATTCTAGGCGAGACATATTTAGTAGATTGTCTACTTGTTGGTTTAAGCGTAAAGCAGCAATAGAAATCTCTGATAAAAGTCTTTCTTGATTGCTTTCAGAAATTTTTAATGGTTTTGTTAATAAATTATCTGTTGCGCCTATAATGGCGGCTAATGGTGTTCTAAATTCATGAGACAATGAATTGAGCATAGTATTGTACAATTTTATAGTTTGTACTTTCTCTTCTTTTTTATGAACAATTTTCTCAATTTGCTTTATCTTAAAAGTTAAGGCCGCATTTATCATTGCTATTACAAAATACATAGAAAGCAATATTTGATCTTCGCCATTGCCAACACGTAGATTAAAGCGTGGTAATAAAAAAAAGTAATCCCAAATAAGTGCGCTTAGTACAGCTGCTGCCAAAACTGGAAAAATATCAAAGCACATAGCTATTAGCGAAAGGCTCATTAACAAAATAAAAGCTACTACTTCAAAGCTTAAATACTTATTTAGTGCAAAGCATAGCAACGAAATAAGAGATATTGCTGAAATACTAAATAAATATTGTTTGCCAATGGATATCCGTTTGTTAAAGAGAATAGATAATATAGTGCTATTAATTGTCAAAATTTTATTAAATAAAATAATTTAATATTTACTTAAAAGGGTTGTTTATTTTTAAAATTAGTACAATTATCCCAAATTTTATAACATTTTTATTTTTATAATAAAAAAGAAAGGAAGCCCCTACAGCTTCCTTTCATAATTAAAACCCTAAACCCTAACATGTATTGCTACAAGATATTTATACAAGTAACCTTGTTATTATTTTAGTGCGCTTTGCCATAATTCTCATCGTGCTGGCTAGCATCTAAACCTTCATCTTCATCTTCTTCACTTACACGTACGGGAACAATAAAATTAATGAATTTGAAAATTAAGTAAGAAACTACAAAGCTATAACCAACGGCACAAGCCATAGCCTTAACTTGAGTGAAGAAGAAGCTTGCATTGCCGTAAGCTAAACCGTCGTTACCAAGGCTATTTACAGTTTTGTTTGCAAAAACACCTGTAAGTAACATGCCAACTATGCCACCAATACCATGGCAAGGAAATACATCTAAAGTATCGTCTAAGCTAGTTTTAGATTTTATAGTTACTGCAACATTTGAAATAACTGCTGCTAAAACACCTATGAAAATACTTTGAGGGATAGCAACAAAGCCTGCACCTGGCGTAATGGCAACAAGACCAACGACTGCACCTATGCAAAAACCTAGTACTGATGGCTTTTTGCCTTTTAATACATCAAAAAACATCCAAGATAAACCAGCGGCCGCGGCAGCAGTATTAGTAGTTGCAAATGCAGACACAGCTAAACTGTTAGAACCTAAAGCAGAACCAGCATTAAAGCCAAACCAGCCAAACCATAATAAACCAGTACCTATTAATACATAAGGAATATTTGCAGGAACAGTTTCTTTATTAATAAACCATGATTTTCTTGGTTTTAAAACCAATGCACCAGCAAGTGCTGCGCAACCGGCTGAAATGTGAACAACTGTACCACCAGCAAAGTCAAGAGCACCCATTTTAAACAAGAAGCCATCAGGATGCCAGCTCCAATGTGCCAATGGTGCGTATACTAGTAACGCAAATAATACGGTAAATAAAATGTAAGCTGTAAAGCGCATTCTTTCTGCAATAGCGCCTACTACTAAGCCCGGCGTAATTACTGCAAACATTAATTGAAACATTGAGAATAATAAAATTGGAATAGTTGGTGCAAGGCCCCATGGCTTACCAGAAAGTACCCCTTTGAAAAATAAGAATGTAGAAGGGTTGCCGATAAAACCTCCAACAGAATCGCCGAAGCAAAGGCTAAAACCTACAACTACCCAAAGCACACTTACCACACCAGCGGCAACTACACTTTTCATCATGGTAGATAATACGTTTTTACGATGTACCATACCGCCATAAAAAAATGCTAAACCTGGTGTCATTAAAAATACTAATGCAGTTGCTACTATAATCCAAGCAATATCTGCAGGGTTAAACTTGCCTTCATCAAATATAGGCACGCTTTTAATAAATAACGCCGCAATGGCTACAACACATAGTATTAAAAACGGTGCTGCTGTTTTGAAGGTGAATTTCGACATGATGTTTTAGTTTTGGTTAATGAAACATAAAATTCTTTGGTGAAAATATAAAAATTATATAAAAAACCTAAAAATAATTTACATTTATTTAAAACTAATTTGTTTTTTGCTGCTAATGACCTTTTGAAATAGTCTGGAGTAATAAATTTTTGAAAATACTATTTTTATATTGTATAAATTGTTATGCGTTTTGTGCCTCTTAGAAAATAAAAAGCCGCTGCAATATTGCAACGGCTTTTTAAACGTATTGTAGTAAATATTATAAACTCATCATTTCTTTAAACTTCACAGTTTGCCTACGGCTTACTTCTATTTTTTCGCCACCTTTTAAGTCTACCAATAAACCACCATTAAAGTAAGGTTCTATTTTTTCTACCCATCTTAAATTAATGATGTGTTTTCTATTTGCCCTAAAAAACATACGCTCATCTAAACGTTCTTCAAGTGCATTTAACGATTTTAATATTAGTGGCTTATTAGCACCGAAAAATACTTTAGCGTAATTGCCTACGCTTTCAAATAAGCGAATATCGCCAAGTTTTACAAACCAGCATCTTTCGCCATCTTTCACAAACACTTGGTCATTTTCGTTTAGTGGGCCTCTGTTATAGTTTATTTGGCCTTCTGCTTTTTCTTTATTTAGTTCATCGTGAAACTTATTAATAGCGTCACTTAAGCGTTTTGGCTCTACTGGTTTTAATAAATAATCTAGTGCATTTACTTCAAAAGCCTTGATGGCGTACTCATCGTAAGCTGTGGTAAATATTACTTTAGGTGCTTTGTCTAGTTCAGATAATAAATCAAAACCAGTTTTGCCCGGCATTTGTATATCTAAAAATATTAACTCAGGATTGTGTTGTTCTATTTTTTCTAAACCTTCGTCTACATTGGTAGCTTCGTCTATAACTTCTATATCACTGTGTTCTAGCAATAGTTTTTTCAGCTCGTTTCTTGCTAGCCTTTCATCATCTATAATAATTGCGCTTATTGCCATAGTGCTTCAATTTTAATGGTCAAAATGTTTAAATAGGTATCGATACCCTTGCTTGTACCAAATTATTGCCTACATCTTTCAGTTCAAAGTTGGCATGTTTACCGTACAATAGTTTTAATCTGTCTTGCGTACTTGCAATACCAAATCCTTCAACGTTATAATCGCTACTTAGTTCGCCTGTGTTTTCTACAATTAACAAATGTTTATTGTCGTGAATGGTAGAAGAAATTTTCACCAAACCGCCTTGTTTTTGTTTGCCAATACCATGTTTAATAGCATTTTCAACCAATGTTTGTAGCATCATTGGTGGTACTGGTAAATTTAGTGTGTCATCATTTATCATGTATTCTACACGTAATCTATCTTCAAAGCGAATGTACTCTAGTGCCAGATAATCTTTTACAATACTCAATTCTCTTTCAAGCGGTGCAATTTCTATTTTTTCTATTTGCATACTGCTGCGCAAAATATTGCTTAGTTCTGTAATGGCCGTTCTTGCTCTTTCGGGATTTTCATCTACCAATGCTCTAATGCTGTTTAGGGCATTGAAAATAAAATGCGGATTAATGTGCGACTTGATGGTGCGTAGCTCAAGATCTTTTACCGTCGTTTCAAGTTTTATTTTATCAATTTCAGAGTTGGTATTTATTTGAATATAATGCCACAAATAGTAGAAACTTGTCCAAGCAAAAATGATAGGCGAGTCGCTAAATAAATTGTAGTAAGAGCGTTGTAGTAAACTGAATTTTCGTTTTGGGTCGTACAATTCAAAAATTTCTACCAAGGCACTATTAAATAATCCATAGAAATACGCACCAATAACAGCGCAGCCAAGAATAAGCCACCACTTTTGCTTAATTTCTGGTGGTCGTAATTTTAATTGTATAATGGCAATACGTAGTAAATGTGTGATAATTAAGCCAGTAAAAAGAGAAATAAATAATCTTGGGTAAAATCTGCTTGGCTCAAAATTTTTAGCAAACTGTGGATTTGAATTTAATTGACTAAGCGTAAAAAATAGAGAAACAAGGCCGTAAAAAAGCCAGCCCCCTATTTGACAGCGCCAATATAATCCTGATTTGTTTTTCATTGTCGCAAAAGTAGTATTGCCTATTTCTTAGCAAATGCTAAAAGTTATTAAAGGCAATTAGGGTTTGTGTTTGGTAGAAAATGGTTTCGTGTAAATAAACAAATAATGCAAAGCGAATAAAGTATTTTTTTGCAAAAAAATCTTCACTTTAAAAAAGATATTTTCAGCTAAAAATCTAAAAATCATTACTCGTGATAATATTTTTTATTGTTTAGATAGTAAACACAACAATTCTTTCCGTATTTTGTCATCATTGTTTCTTTCAAAGAAACTTTCTTAAACACTATTTTTACAAAAATTACCTTTTCATGGAAATCGTACCAGGCGCTTTACTTAAACAAATCAACTCACCTAACGACCTTAAAACCGTCAGTCGAGAGCAGTTGCATCAAGTATGCGACGAGTTACGTCAATACATAATTGATGTAGTAAGCGTACACGGTGGGCATTTTGCTGCGAGCTTAGGCGTGGTAGAATTGTCTGTTGCATTGCATTATATCTACAATACGCCTTACGACCAATTGGTATGGGATGTTGGTCACCAAGCTTACGGACATAAAATATTAACTGGTAGAAGAGACGAGTTTCCTACAAATAGAAAATATGGTGGTTTAAGTGGTTTTCCTAAACGTAGTGAAAGTGAGTACGATACATTTGGTGTAGGGCATTCTTCTACATCAATATCTGCGGCTTTAGGTATGGCTATGGCTGCAAAATATAAAGGTGAAAATAGAAAAAGCGTAGCCATTATTGGTGATGGTAGTATGACAGCAGGTATGGCTTTTGAAGCCATGAACCATGCAGGTGTTGCAGATAGTGACGTGCTAATAATATTGAATGATAACTGCATGAGCATTGACCCAAATGTTGGTGCATTAAAAGAGTATTTAACCGATATTACTACAAGCCCTACGTACAATAAATTAAAGTCTGACGTTTGGAAAATAATGGGCAAACTGCCTGTGGGCAAAGGTTTTAGCCGTGCCATGGCGCACAAATTAACAGAAGGCGTAAAGGGCATGGTAAGTAGTAGCAGTAATTTATTTGAAGCATTAAAACTGCGCTATTTTGGCCCTATTGATGGGCATAATATCACCAATTTGGTAGATACCTTAAGAGATTTAAGAGAAATTCCAGGCCCTAAAATTTTACATATTGTAACTGTAAAAGGTAAGGGCTATGCATTGGCAGAACAAGACCAAACCAAATGGCATGCGCCAGGTTTATTTGATAAGATTACCGGTGAAATAGTAAAGAAAACTTACAACGCACCGCAGCCGCCAAAGTATCAAGATGTGTTTGGTCATACGATGATTGAGCTGGCTGAAATGAACGATAAGGTAATGGGCGTAACACCTGCTATGCCTAGCGGTTCCTCGTTAAAGTATATGATGGAAAAAATGCCGCACCGTGCTTTTGATGTGGGCATTTGCGAGCAGCATGCTGTAACATTAAGTGCAGGCTTAGCTACACAAGGTATGCGTGTGTTTTGCAACATTTATTCGTCCTTTATGCAGCGCAGTTTCGACCAAGTGGTGCATGATGTGGCGATACAAAAACTGCCCGTGGTACTGTGCTTAGATAGAGCTGGTTTAGTAGGTGAAGACGGGCCAACGCACCATGGTTGCTACGATATAGCGTATTTTAGATGTATACCAAACATGATAATTGCTGCGCCAATGAACGAGCAGGAATTGCGTAATTTAATGTACACATCGCAGCTAGAAACTACTAAATATCCATTTGTAATACGCTACCCAAGAGGCGAAGGTGTAATGCCAGAATGGAGAACCAAGTTTGAAACGCTAGAAATAGGAAAAGGTAGAAAACTGAAAGATGGTGAAGACGTTGCAATATTATCGATTGGTCATCCTGGTAATTTTGTGCAAGCTGCCATAAGAGAATTAAGAACAGAAGGTTTAAATCCTGCACATTATGATATGCGTTTTGTAAAGCCTATTGATGAAGCGATGTTGCACGAAGTATTTTCTAAATACAGCAAGGTAATTACGGTAGAAGATGGTACAGTTGTGGGTGGTTTTGGCTCAGCGGTATTAGAATTTATGGCGCAACATAATTACCAAGCGACAGTAAAAATATTAGGTATACCAGACAGATTGGTAGAACACGGCACTTTGAAAGAACTGTATAAAGAATGTGGCTATGATGTAGCAGCTATCATAAATACTACCAAGCAATTGGTTGCAACTACAGCACTTGTTACAAATGTGCTTTAACAAATCAGCATAAGTATTATTACTACGGTAAGGGTTAGCATCAAAAATGCTAACCCTTTTTTTGTTTGCCTAATCCCCAAATCTTTAATTTTAAAATATTGTTAAATAAGCATATTGCGAGTGCCAATTATAAGGCTGTATGTAATTATTATATAAATTGGTGTTTGAAATGTGTAACTATTACTTGTTATGCATGATAGTAAACTTTATTAATAAAATTAAAAAACAAATCAGTATGGCTATTAATTATTCATTAGAGCCCATAGGTGTACGAAAGATATTTATGAGGTGTTACACAATAAAACTTCATTTAGTTTTTCAGGATTTCCACCACA
>NZ_JBQWIE010000015.1:0-89984 GCF_056745525.1 Parasediminibacterium sp. HNIBRBA5674
GTTTGATGAGTGTGGTAACTTTTAAACTCTTTTCGATGCTCACTTATTTTATAACTAGCAACTTGCGTTAATTAATTAACGGCTCTTAAAAATTTAGCAATATAATCATTAGATGTGGCCACATCATTATGAGACAAAAGGGTGTGCATTAATAAAATTCTTGTTTGTCTCATATCATTTTCGACAAACTGTGTGTCTTCTTTTTGCACAAATGCCAAACCATTTTTTTGAATAATTTGCTGTAGCCTTTTTGAACTAGCATTTGTGTTCTGCTTGTTCGTGTACAAGTTAATCAAGCTGCAATTGGTGTGATTTTGAAGAAAGCTTGCAATTTTATCTTCATTACCACTTATGGCATCAAAAAGCAAAATGCTTTTAATAGATAAGTTGCTGTAAGTAATTATTTGCACCAGCACTCTAGATGCGCCACTATGGCCAGCAATAATTAAATCACCATTAGTATTTGCATTAATGATGTTTTCGCTTACAAGTTTGTCGTTTACATCTTGCATAAATCTATTAAAATAATTTGCTTGTTCCCATTTGCCACAATAGCTGTCTTGTGCATTTTTGGCTGCTTCAGGCATTATCAAAATAGCGTTAGCGCCAGATGCATTTAGTTGCTCTTTTAATTTAAATTGCTCAAGCGTACTGTAAATATTGTTGTTCCAACCATGAAACCATAAGAAGTAATGCCAAGGCTTGTTTTGGTTAAAATGCTTAGGCACAAAAATGATGGCACTATTGTCATTAAATCTACTGTCGTTACTGCTATAGTTTGGGTTAAATCGATTGTCTGGAAACATGGCATTATTCGATTGAAAACTAAGCTGCTTGCCTTGTGCGTTTGATTTAAGTGTAATAATACAGATGCTTAAAAACAATATTAGTAGGACTGAAAAGTAGCGCATGAAGCAATGTGTTTTATGGTGAACAAGGGTTATTAAATTGTAATAATACTTTTATTTCTTCTTCTGTAGTCAAATGTTTTTTGTTTAACAATAGGGTAGTTACAACAAATAAAAAAATATACCTTTAGTACAGATAGTTTTACATTTATTATCTAAATGAAGAACGATATGCAACATTTGAAGATTTATACAAAGCAAGACGTTTTAAGCTATACCAAAATTCGCCGCTTTGAAACCAAATTAGGTGAGCGTTTACAGATAATAAGCAATCCAAAAGACCTTGAAGAAAGCTTGCAAAAAACATCGGCACGTTATGTAATTATTGGTGTGCCAGAAGATATAGGTGTACGTGCCAACTTAGGTATAGGTGGTGCAGACACTGCTTGGCAGAGTTTTTTAGATGCCTTTCTAAATATCCAAAGTAATGACTTTTTAGGCGGTGAAGAAATCATATTGCTAGGTCATTTTGACTTTAGCGCAGTGGCAGAATTAATAGAAGAATCGGCACAAAGTTTTGATGAAAAAGTAGATGCCTATCGCCATGCGGTAAATATGGTGGATGATGAGGTAGAACAACTGATACATATTGTAACCCAGAACAGAAAATTGCCTATTGTAATTGGTGGTGGGCATAACAATGCTTACCCATGTATTAAAGGCGCAGCAAAAGGGTGGCATAAAAGCGGCGTGATTCCTTTTGCACAAATAAATGCGATTAATTTAGATGCACATGCAGATTACAGACCAATGGAAGGCCGCCACAGTGGCAATGCTTTTAGATATGCAGAAGAAGATGGTTATTTAGAGAAATATTGTGTGGTAGGCTTACACGAAAATTATTTGCAACAAAACGTGTGGATGGATATGGTAAACAATCCATTTATTGATTGCATTACGTTTGAAGATATTTTTATTCACGAAAAAAGAGATTTTACACAAGCTTTAAAAGATGCCACTGAGTTTACAGATGATACATTGTGTGGTATAGAATTAGACCTAGATTGTATAGCGAATACATTAAGTTGCGACATGTCGCCGGTAGGTATTTCGGCTATTCAGGCAAGGCAGTATGTAAACTATATTGTGCTTGATACGCAACCAGCTTATTTACACATTTGTGAAGGTGCTACCAACTTACTAAATGGCAGAAGCGACATGAGTACAGGCAAGTTGATTAGCTACTTGGTAAGCGACTTTGTAAAAGGTATGCAGCAAGTTTACTAGAATTAATCTCAATAACCCTGTTGCTGGTAATTGTTATAATTGTTTGATAGCTGCTTCAAAAATGCTACTCAACTTTTCATCTGCTTTACCAGCAACGGCAATAATTTCAGCAATATTTACAGGCTTTAAATCATCAGGATTGCATTCATCTGTAATCACACTTACTGCGGCACAAGCAAGCCCAATATGATTGGCTACAATAACTTCTGGCACTGTACTCATACCTACCATATCGGCACCGCAGTTTCTTAAGTATCGGTATTCACCTCGTGTTTCTAAATTTGGCCCCATTACACTTACATACACACCTTTCTGCATGGTAGCATTTAATGACGCAGCAGAAGTTGATAATAAAATATTGAGATAACCACTATACGGCTGACACATATCTACAAAACGATTGCCAAAAGCAGGGTCGTTTAAGCCACGCAAAGGATTTTCTGGAAGCATATTTATGTGGTCATCTAGCAATACCAAATCGCCTTTTTTATAAGCTAAGTTCATACCGCCTGCAGCGTTACTTAATAACAAGTATTCAATACCTAAAGCTTTCATCACTCGTATAGGAAACGTAATTTGCTGCATAGTATAGCCTTCGTAATAATGAAAGCGACCTTGCATGGCAATCACTTTCGTGTTGCCAACTTTACCAATTATTAAATGTCCTTTATGAAACTCAACCGTTGCCACAGGAAAGTTGGGAATCTCGTGATAAGGTATGGTTGCTTCAATGTCAATTTTATTGATAAATGACCCTAAGCCTGTGCCTAAAACCACACCTACTTTAGCATTTACAAATCCTTTTGTTTCTAAAAAACTGACTGTCTCTTTAATTTTCTCAAGCATATTTTCCATAAAATCTTTCTTTATATTTATCGTTAAAAAAATTATTAAACACTTTGCTAGATTATTGGTTTAGATTCAAAAACTATAATCCTAATTACGTCGTAAATCTAGTACAATTAAAACCTCTATTGAACAAGATCATCATTATATCAATTTTCACGTGCCTCACTTGTAAGGTATTGTCTCAAACGCCTTACAAGGTTGGTAGTATTGTAAACGATTTTTCCATTGACACTAAACTAAATGCTAAGCAACCTGCTACTTCACTTAAAAATATAAACGGCGATATTGTAATTCTAGATTTTTTTGGCACTTGGTGTGTGCCTTGCGTAAAAGCCTTGCCCACTTTAACTTCCTTGCAGCAACAATATCCTTCACAGTTAAATATTGTATTAATTTCTATAGAAGAGGAACAAAGATTGAAGGATTTTATAGCCCAAAGAAAAAGCTTTTCGTTGCCAATTATTGTTGATAGGGGCGAAGCGATTACCAAATTATTTCAGCCACCAGCTTACCCATATACAGTCGTTTTAAACAAACAAAAAAAAGTGATTGCTATCACCAAAGCTGAAAATTTAACTAATAAATTTATCGATTCTTTATTGGCAAATACAGATAAACAAATGGCACAAACCATTGAAACAACAAAGCCTGTGGTTAAGAAAATAGAAACTGTAATGGCAGTAGAAAAAACACCTATCAACACAGTTGTGCAACTATCAGAGCAATTTATTTATGCAGCCAAAACTGGCACAGCTACAGTTAATTTAATCAATAATTTAGCAACATTATACTTCGATAGTTTACGCAATCATTTGGTTACCGATAATGATAAAAAAGCCTTTTGGATTAATATATACAATGGGTTTACGCATGTATTTTTAGATAAAAATCCTGAACGATATACAAAGCGAGGTCGTTTTTTTTCTGCAAAACAAATAACCATTGCTGGCAAATTATTTAGCTTAGATGATATTGAACATGGCATATTAAGGCATTCAAAAATTAAATGGAGCGAAGGCTATTTAAACAAATGGTTTCCTTCTAAAACAGAAAAAGCTTTACGGGTAGATACGCTTGATTACCGCATTCATTTTTCCTTAAATTGTGGTGCTAAAAGTTGCCCACCAATTGCTTTTTACAATGCTGTAAAAATTAACCAACAATTAGATATTGCTACACAAGCTTATTTATCTGGTGAAGCTACATATAACGCAACCAACAACACCTTAGAACTGCCCACCTTAATGAGCTGGTTTAGACACGATTTTGGTGGTAAAAAACAAATGCTAGTGTTGGTTAAGCAACTAGGTATTGTACCTCAGGATAAACATCCCAAAATCAGTTTTAAAAAATACAATTGGAATCTCTATTTAGATAATTTTAAAAGCTAACACAATTTTATGTCTAATCATTATTACAACGCAGAAGATCTTGGAAAATTCGGTAACATAGCTGAGTACCAAAAAGAAATGGCCGATAAATTTTTCGGTTGGTATGGCGAAGTTTTTAAAGACAGTGCCTTATCTGCTAAAGAAAAGTCTCTCATAGCCCTTGCAGTTGCACATGCGGTGCAATGCCCTTACTGCATAGATGCCTACAGTAGCGATGCCTACGAAAAAGGCTACAGCGAGGCACAAATGATGGAAGCAATACATGTAGCTAGTGCTATAAAAGGTGGTGCAGTACTGGTACATGGTGTGCAAATGATGAACAAGGTAAAAGAGATTGCCATGTAATTTTTTATGTAACCAGCAGTTGTTTTTCAATTGAGCAATTGTTGCGTCGCACACTGCAACGGTTAGATTCTTTTATCAGCAATAACAAAAATATGGCTACAAAAAGCTTAAAAGCGCAAGGCAATATCTTGGCTAATTCACAAGAGCAAATTGATATTTTAGAGCATGGTGTTAATCACGATGATGCGTTTCGTTTAGTACCTTTTCAGCAACAACTAGAGCGTATTGGTTTATATCCTTTGCCAGCTACAAATCTTGAAATATTTCAAATTAACGTTGGCAAAATGTGCAACCAAGTTTGTAAGCATTGCCATGTAGATGCTGGGCCCGATAGAAAGGAAATTATGACTAGAGAAACCATGCAGCAATGCTTGGATATTTTGGCCAATAATCCATCGTTTACAACGGTAGATCTAACAGGTGGCGCACCGGAAATGAACCCAGATTTTAGATGGTTTGTTGATGAAATTAAAAAGCTAGGTAAGCATGTAATTGTACGTTGTAATCTCACCATTATTTTGGCCAATAAAAAGTACCATGACTTACCGGAATATTTTAAAAATCATGGTATAGAAGTGGTGTCATCGTTACCATCTTACACACAAGATAGAACCGATAAACAACGAGGTGACGGTGTATTTCAAGATAGTATAAAAGCCCTGCAAATGTTGAATGCTGTAGGCTATGGTATAGACGGTAGTGGCTTAACGCTAAACCTAGTGTACAATTCTGCTGGTGCATTTTTGCCACCATCGCAAGAGGCACTACAGAAAGAATATAAAACCGAATTAATGAAACTTTTTGGCATTCAGTTCAATCAATTATTTGCCATTACCAATATGCCAATAAGCCGTTATTTAGATTACTTGCTAAAAAGCGGTAACTACGAAAAATACATGGAAAAACTAACGGCAGCATTTAACCCAAATGCTGCTAAAAGTGTAATGTGCCGCAATACCTTATCTATTGGTTGGGATGGCTTTATTTACGACTGTGATTTTAACCAAATGTTAGATTTAAAAGTTGCTTGTAGCAGCCAGCATATTTCAAATTTTAATGCAGCAATTTTAAGTCAACGTTCTATAGTAATTAACCAGCATTGCTATGGTTGTACAGCTGGTGCAGGCAGTAGTTGCGGCGGTTCTGTTGCATAAAGTAATGAACGTACAAGTAGGTACTTTGTAAACGCAGTATAAACTCGCAACATAAGCCAGATAAGGATTACAGCTGCTGGCAACATAAAATTTTTAACGAAAAAATAGTATAAAAAATGAGTACCGCTTACTTAGAAACCACCAAGAACGTGTATAAAGAAGCAGCCGAAAATCCACAAGTGGGTTTGTGTTGCACTACAACACCAATATGGCAATTACCAGGTTTGGATATTCCAGTTCGTATGCAACAAATGAACTATGGTTGTGGTAGCACGGTGCATCCGAGAGATTTGGTAAACAATCCTAAAATACTGTATGTAGGTGTTGGTGGCGGTATGGAATTATTGCAGTTTGCGTATTTCAGCCGACAAAAAAATGGTGTGATTGGTGTAGATGTGGTGGAGGAAATGTTGCAAGCAAGCCGAGATAATTTTATAGAAGCAGAAGCCTTAAATACTTGGTTTAATAGCGAATTTGTAGACCTGAAAAAAGGTGATGCCTTAAACTTGCCTGTTGCAGATAATAGCATTGACGTTGCTGCGCAAAATTGCTTGTTTAATATTTTTAAACACGATGAGTTGAAGTTGGCTTTGCAAGAAATGTATCGTGTGTTAAAACCACATGGTCGCTTGGTAATGAGTGATCCGATTTGCGAACAACCTATTAATGAAACTTTGCGTGAAGATGAACGCTTGAGAGCTTTGTGTTTAAGCGGTTCTTTGCCTTTGTGGGATTATATAAAAATGATTACAGATTGCGGTTTTGGCACTGTAGAAATTAGAGCAAAAAGACCATACAGAATTTTAGATCCTAAGCATTACGCTACCGATGAATTGTTATTTATAGAAAGCGTAGAAGTGTGTGCCATAAAGGATCCTATGCCAGCTGATGGGCCTTGTGTATTTACTGGTAAAACAGCTATTTACTTTGGTGATGATGAGTGCTTTGATGATAACAAAGGTCATATTTTGATGCCTAACCAACCTTTGGCTGTGTGCGACAAAACTGGTGCTGCTTTAGTCGCTTTAGGTAAAGAAGATATTTATATTTCTGGTTCAAGTTTCTTTTACGATGGGGGCGGTTGTTGCTAAACTATTATGACAAATGCACTCATCATATTTGTAAAAAATCCTGTTGAAGGCCAAGTGAAAACGAGGCTTGCTAAAACAGTAGGTAATAGTGCTGCAGTAGCTGTGTACAAACAGTTATTGCAGCACAATTTTAATATTACACAACATTTGGCCGTAGATAAATTTGTTTTTTATGGTGACTATATAAATGAACTAGATGTATGGCCCAATGGTATTTACAAAAAACAATTGCAATATGGCGCTGACTTAGGTGAACGTATGAAAAATGCGTTTGAATGGGTATTGAATTTAGGCTATAAAAATGTAATCATTATTGGTAGCGATTGCTACGAATTATCGCAAAAACAATTAGAAATTGGCTTTGATACATTAAATGAAAGAGATGCAGTTATCGGCCCTTGTGAGGATGGTGGTTATTATTTATTGGGTATGAAAGCCTTGCAGCCACAACTTTTCAGTAATATAAAATGGAGTACTGATGCTGTTTTTCAATCTACATTGTTTGTTTTTAATCAATTACATCTAAGCTATACTGTTTTGCCTACTTTAAATGATGTAGATGATGAGGCAAGTTTGCCAGATGAACTAAGACAGTTTATCCAGTAATTATTTCACCTTGTTTAAAGCCAATAAATTAATCATCCAATTTGGCAATGGCTTATCCTGCTTGCGTTTGGTGAGGTCTAAGTAAAAGCCAAATTTCTTGTAAATGGGTACTTTGTGTGTTTCAACCAATTCTATTAATGTGCCATCTGGGTCTTCTACATAACAAAATCTTCCAGCAGAACTACCCATTGAAAATGAATTGGCACTATCAACAGTAAACGGATAGCCACATTGTTGAGACAAGGCTTTGAGTTCGTTCATGTGTAACACATCAAAGCATAAATGTATAAAGCCGCAATCACCCCAAAATCTGTTGGCATAAATTTTCTTTGGGGCACTATTTTTTATTTCTATTAATTCTATTTGTACTGAGCCTAATAATTTGCTAAACGCACCTTTATTTACTAGTGACTTTTTTAACAATACGCGTTTAAATATTTGCCCTTTAGTTTGGTTGTGTGGTACATCTATCATGGGTGCAGTACCGCTATAAATTACATTATTAATGCCTAATACTTGCTGGTAAAAGTGCAACGCTTTATCCATATTACTCACACCAATTACTGCACCTACAACACCACCACAAATGGCTTTATTTTGCTTAAACCATTCATCGCCTTCTACAATGTTAAAGCAATTGCCATAAGGGTCTGTGAGCCAAAAATGTTGCCTATCATCTGGGCTATCAAATAACTCAGAAACACTTATAAATGCTAGCTTACAGAAGTATTGATAAGCAGCTTTTATATTACTAGTTTTAATTTTAACAGCAAAAATACCTAAATCGCCAAGCGATGGTGTGGCACTAGTTTGAGTAGGTTTTCTACTTAAAAATTGCCATATTTCAAAGCCGCCACCACCACTCATATTTAGAGATAAAATGGCACGTCTTTCATGAATTTCTTTACCAGTATATTGGGTCATTAAACTTGCCTCTGCCTTGTCATCAAAAATCAAAACATCCATACCAAATAGTTGCTTGTACAGCAATTTTGCTTCTTGAGCGTCTGCTACGCCAATACCAACTTGTTGAATACCAGTTATAATATCTTGCATGAGTAAAATGTTATTTTAAAATACGGTATTGTAATGAAACAAGTTTTCTCTGTTTATCTATAATCTAACATTGTTTTATACTTTTCTACCATTGCCATTTGTGAAGCGCCTTTTTTAAACATTTTTACAATGGTGTAATTGGCAAATTGCACGGTAAACCATGAATTGGTATCGTATTTCCTAGCTGAAATTAGTGCATCTTTTTGTACAATTTTATATTTTGCTTTTTGCTTTGCTCTTACAACTATATCATAATCTTCCATAATGCGCATGGTGCTGTTAAAACCACCAATTGCGTTGAAGAGCTCTTTTTTAATGAACAAAGTTTGATCACCACCATAGCACACAAATAAATCGAAACGTGTAAAAAAAGCATTTACTTTTAAGATTGTTTTGCTACTGTCAAACTGTGTTCTGTACCTGCCAAAACCATAGCCAGCTTGTATAGCATCAGTTATGTCATTTACAAATGTGTTTGATGGAAAAGTATCTGCATGAACGAAATAAAATATATCGCCTTTAGCTAAAATTGCACCGTAATTCATTTGCGCAGCCCTACCTTTTTCTGGTGAAATAACTGCTATTGCACCTTGAGATTTCGCAACGTCAACCGTATTATCGTTGCTACCACCATCAACAACTATTATTTCAGAACTTGATTGCTCAATACATTTTTTTAAAAATTGCAATAGTGCGGCTATCGTATTTGTTTCGTTATATGTAGGAATGATAATGCTAATCATAAGTTTATAAATATAAAGGCCAGTAACTACAAATTAATAGTATTTAGAAATACGATTTATATACCAGCAACGGATTGTTTTAATTAGTTTTATATGCAAATAGGGACAACTTAAAATAGTTGATAGTTATCTGATGAAAAAATTGGTAATAATTTTATTAGTTTTAAATAACAACAGCCAAATTTTTGCCCAAGGTTTTACTATTGAAATTCCTAAGAAAACAGATGCTTTTACCAGTACATTTTTAAAAGTACTCAACGATGCTGGTGATGATTTTAAGCATATAAAAGGCAAGCAAATCAACCAAAAAGATACGATTCACTTGGCCTCAAATACTTTTAAAACAGCTGTTGCAATTGCAGGTAGTACGTACGGTAGAATTGTAACTGATAGCACCATTTACGCAGAATACTATTTTGGTGATTACGAACAAATGCTAGACGCTTTTGCTGCTTATGATTTGCTAGAAAAAAATGTAGGCACAGCCATAGAAAATCGCACTTTTATAAAAGACTATTACCTTGATACCAATGGCACAGTTGTAAGGCTTGAAAAGATTGCTTATTGTACCAACAGGGGCTTTTATCATTTTAATATTGCACTGCATATTATTCGCTTGCTACACAATGGCAAGTTTAGAATTTTGCTACAGATATACAAAGGTAAGCCGCAGTTTTACTATCGTATTTTTAAAAATGAGCCCATTGGTAGCTTTAATATGGTGAATGTGTTGCGTAGCAATTTAGCAGCTTTGCAAAGCCAAGCAATGACCACTTGCCCTGTAACCGTACCGCCATTTAAATGCCTTGGTAAAAGGCTGGCAAACGATACGGTTTTCATCTCTTACCAAAAGCCAGATT
The DNA here is from genome assembly GCF_056745525.1 of Parasediminibacterium sp. HNIBRBA5674. Taxonomy (NCBI): domain Bacteria; kingdom Pseudomonadati; phylum Bacteroidota; class Chitinophagia; order Chitinophagales; family Chitinophagaceae; genus Parasediminibacterium; species Parasediminibacterium sp. HNIBRBA5674. Next base: position 10,231 of record NZ_JBQWIE010000015.1, read on the forward strand.
TTGATGATTACTTCACGGTTCGTACTGAGTTTGATGTGTATTTATCAAACATACGTACAAGTCTTGGTAGCGATTATGTGTTTTACAGTGTGCCTTGCCCAAGCGAAGGTCCTGTGTTTAAGCGTTGGGCTTTTGTACAAGTAAAAGACTTGGAGAATTACAAACGCAAAACCGTAATCCTAAGTTTAGTGGCTTTGCCTGAACCAATGTTAACCGATTACGGCTACAAAAAGCAATATGCTATTATGCTTGAGTTTGCTTATTAGCCACAAAGCCACAACAACACAAAGTATCATAAAGAAAATCTGTTTAATGCCTTGAAACTTGAATATCTTTTTTTAACCACAAAGGGCGCAAAATTTACTTTGCGCCCTTTGTATGCTTTGTTACTTTGTGTGAAATTATGCAACACTTTCTATTTCCATAATCTTCTCAAATAGTTGCTCGTATTCAGTTTCAGCTTGTGTTAATTGCGTTTGAATGGTTTTATAATTCTTTTCTGTTTCAGCAAATTTTGCTGCATTTTTATAAATATCAGGGTTGCCAAGTTCTGCTTCTATAGCTGTCTTTTTTTGTTTTAAATCTTCTAAGCTAGCTTCAACTTTTTGAAATTTCTTTTGCAGATTTTTCAGTTCAGTATTGTCAAAGCGCTGCTTTTCTTGTGGCTTGTTTTTGGAATCTTGTGGCTTTACAGCTGTTTCTTGAGCTTTTGCTTTTGGCTCTTGTTGCTTTCTGCCTTCTTCTCTAGCTTGCTTAGCCATTCTTTCTTTCCACTCTAAATATTCGGTGTAGCCACCTTTAAATTCTTTAATCTCGTGGTCTATTATTTCCCAAATTTTATTGGCTGTTTGCGATACAAAAAAGCGGTCGTGACTTACTAAAATTAAGCTGCCTTCATATTTGTTTAAAGCTTCTGCTAGCAACTCTACGCTATGCATATCTAAGTGGTTGGTAGGCTCATCCAGCATCATAAAATTGCTTTTACTTACAATTACTTTTGCTAGTGCAACACGGGCTTTTTCGCCACCACTTAGTAGCTTAATTTTTTTATCAGCATCATCACCACTAAATAAAAAACAACCCAATAAACTGCGTAGTTCTAGTTCGGTTTTGCCACTTCTACATTCACTCATTTCTTCTAAAATGGTGTTGTTTAAGTTCAAAGCTTCTAGCTGATGCTGTGCATAAAAACTGCTCTGTACATTATGGCCCCAAACACGTTCGCCTTCAAAGGTTTCAGCATCTGCTATTATTCGCAGCACAGTACTTTTACCTTTACCGTTGGCACCAATCAAGGCAATTTTATCACCACGTTCAATCTCGGCAACAGCACCTTGTACAATGATATTATCGCCAAACTGCTTGTTAACATCTTTCAATGTGACAATCACTTTGCCCGGCTGCTTATCTACCTGAAAGTTGATTTTAATGTTCGGTCTTTCTAGGCTTACGTTTTCTATACGTTCAATCTTGTCAAGGCGTTTTACTATACTTTGCGCAGCGGCAGCTTTACTCGCTTTTGCTTTAAAACGTTCTACAAATCGCTCTTGCTGACGAATATAATCTTGCTGATTTTCGTAAGCCTTCTGCTGCATATCAATACGTATAGCTTTTTCTGTTTCGTAGTACTCATAATTGCCTGAGTAAATATGTAGCTCTTGCTGGTAAATCTCTACAATCTTATTTACCATGCGGTTAAGAAAATATTTATCGTGGCTCACAATTACCACACTACCTTGATAATGTAATAGGTATTTTTCTAGCCACTCGATAGATGGTAAATCCAAGTGGTTGGTAGGCTCATCCAGTAACAATACATCAGGCTGTTGCAATATCATTTTTGCAAGCAATACTCTCATGCGCCAGCCACCACTAAATTCTTTGTATGGTTTCTCAATTTGCTCGTTGGTAAAGCCTAAACCATGTAACACTTCTTCTGTTTTGTATTGAATGTTGTAGCCATCCAATACATCCATTTCATGTAGTTTATCAGTATAATCTATCAGTAATTTTTCGTCTTCTTTTTCTTCTAATAATTTGCCCAAAGCTTCTATTTCTTTTTCTAACTCACGTACACGTTCAAATGCGCCCATGGCTACTTCTAAAATAGAATCATTAGTATCAAAACTCAATAAATCTTGGTGTAAATAGCCAATGCTAGTGTTACGACCTTTTTCTACCGTGCCTTTTGACGGTAAATATTGACCTACTAAAACCTTTAATAGCGTAGATTTTCCTGTACCGTTGTAACCAATTAAACCGATTCTTTCACCCGGATGAATATGCCAAGTTGCATCTTCAACAATCACTCTAGCACCAAACTCAAACGTAACGTTCTGCAAACCTAATAACATGCACAAAAAATTTTTGAACGGCGAAGGTAATTGACGGTGAGCGTTTTTTTACTTTACTTTTGAATGATAAACTATAAAATATGAAAAAAATATTGGGATTAGTAATGATAGCTGGCTTAGCAGCTTGTGGTGGCAACGATAAACCTGCAGAAGAAGTAAAGCAAGCACCATTGGCACAAAGCAAAAACAGCGCAGCATTTAACTTGCAGTTTGATAAGTTGATGGACGATTATTTTCAACTGAAAGACAATTTTATTGCTGAAAAAGACAGTGCTATTACCGCTTACGCAAATGCTATAATAGCTGATGCAGATAGTTTAAACCTAAAAGAACTAAAAGCTGATAGTAGCGTTATTAGTACTGCGAAATCTTACTCAGAAAGTATTGCGGCTGAATTAAAAGCATTGGTAGCTGAAAAAACGATTGATGCAAAACGTAAATCGTTCCAAATGGCAAGCGACCATTTATTTGACCTTGCAAGAACCGTACAATACGATAACCAAAAAGTGTATCAGCAATATTGCCCTATGGCTTTTGGTGAAACAGGTGCTAATTGGTTAAGTAAATCATCAGACATTGAAAACCCGTATTTACCTAAAAAAATGTTGACTTGTGGTGAGGTAAAAGACAGTATTGGTAAATAATGTGTTAATTAGATGATATGCTGATGTAATGCGAATCGCTGTAAGATTAGTAGTAGCTCTGCGTCTCTATGAGTGTAAAATGAAAAATTATGAACAATACAATGAATGACAACAACCTAGAAATTGCTGATTTTGGCGCAGGTTGTTTTTGGTGTGTAGAGGCTGTATTTCAAAGGGTAGAAGGTGTTGTTAGTGTGCTTAGTGGCTATGGTGGTGGTCATGTAGTAAACCCAACTTACGAGCAAGTGTGCGATAAACAAACTGGCCATGCTGAGCTGATAAGAATTACGTTTGACAATACCAAAGTGCGTTACGAAGAATTGCTAGAGATTTTTTGGAAAACACACGACCCAACTACTTTAAATAGACAAGGTAACGATGTAGGGCCACAATACAGAAGTGTGATTTATTACCACAATGAAGCACAAAAACTAAAGGCTGAGCAGTACAAAACTGAGCTTGATAAATCTGGTGTATTTGATAAACCAATTGTTACCACGATAGAGCCGTTTGTTAACTTTTATCAAGCAGAAGCGTATCACCAAGATTATTACAATAATCACCAAAACCAAAGCTATTGCTACTTTGTAGCAAGGCCAAAGGTTGAGAAATTGGAGAAATATTTTAAAGATAAAATGAAGAAGGAATACTTGTAGTTTTTACCACATAGGCACAAAGACACAGTAGTTTAGCTAAAGTTTTATAGAATTTCCATGAAGATAACTATCCATTTTCTATGTGCCTATGGGCCTATGTGGTCAACTTTCCTTACGCTTACTTATCATTATGTCATTCAATGGCTAAAAGGCTTTATGCTTACTTGCCCTTCTAAAAAATTGCTGCATATTGAGTGCCCTGGTTGTGGCTTTCAACGTAGTTTTTTTGCATTGCTAGAAGGTGATTTTGGTAAAAGTTGGCAACTGTATCCTGCAATGGCACCGATAGTTGTTCTAATGATTTATACAGCCTTGCATACCAAGTTTGAGTTTCGTTTTGGCGCTGTTGTTATAAAATATTTGTTCATGTTAATTGCGGTTATTATCTTGACGTTCTATATTTATAAAATCATCAACCACAAAATTTTCTGCTAATGGAAACAAATGAACAACAAACACAGTTTCAAAACTTTCAAGTACAAAAACCATTACCAAATGCAACTGCTATATTAGTATTGGGTATTATTGGTATTGTAGGATGCTTTTGCTACGGCGTACCGGGCTTAATATGTAGCATTATTGCGATAGTATTATTTAGCAAAGACAAACAATTGTATATGGCAAGTCCTGAGCTTTACACAGAGGCTTCCTATAAAAATGCAAAGTCTGGTAGAATTTGTGCCATTATTGGTATCAGTTTGTCTATTTTGTACATCTTACTTATTGTAGCTGCTATTGCACTAGTTGGTGTTGCAGGACTTAGAGATCCTGAAGCTATTAGACATGCATTTGGTCAATAAAATCATTCAATTTAAAGTAAAAGCTGCAACTTTTGTTGCGGCTTTTTTTATGCCGTATCTCTTTTCCAGCCTATTAAAATAACACCTGCAATCACTATAACAGTACCTATAATTTGTTCGGTAAATATGTGCTCGTTTAGAATAAAATGCGCTTGCAAAACCGTGCTTACAGGGCCAATGCTTGTAACTATAGATACATTGTTGCTGCCAATACGTTTCATGGCATTTGATATCATAAACGAAGGAATAACGGTGGCTATAATGGCCAATGCTAATCCATAACCAATAAGTGTAGGTGTAAAGTGAAAAGCAGAAAAAGTTCTGGTAGTAAAATAGTGTGTAAATACACCTAGTGTTGCAAACAACATAGCGTAAGCAGTATAGCGTGTTGCACCTACTTTTTGTACCAATTTGCCTGTGCCAACTAGATAAACAGCGTAAGTAACAGCACATAAAAACACCATAAAACTGCCGTAGAAAAAGTTGGGATTGCTAGTGTCAATACGTAGCTCGCCATAGTAGGCAATGCCAATACCAACATAGGTTAGCAACAGGGCTATGATTTGTATACGGTTGAGTTTGCTTCTAAAAAAGTAGGTATTAATTAATACAGAAAAAGTAGGGTAGAGGAATAAAATTAAACGCTCTAAACCTGCTGTAATAAATTGTAAGCCGATAAAATCGAAAAGGCTACTGATGTAATAGCCAAGAATACCCATTGCTGCTATGTAAAACCACTGCTTAGTGGTAACGGTTTCTGCACCTTCTTTTTTAGAGGCAAACCAAGCAATACCTAAGTAAAAGGGTAAAGAAAATAACATACGCAAGCTGAGCAATGTAATAGCATCAACCTTGGTGCTTGCAAAAGTTAGCTTTACAAAAATGGCTTTGGTAGAAAACAAAATGGCACCAGTAAGGGCAATGATAAGTCCTTTGATGGTGATATTGTATGTAACTGGTTGCGCCATAATTTGTCTGAACTAGGACCCGATAGCTATCGGGTTGGAAGGATTTTTTGGATTTTGGTGACTAAAAAAATTAACACATAGATACATAGTTTGAAATCTAGTGCACATAGCAGTTAGCTATGTGTTTTTTTCTTTAAACTATGCAGCTATGTGTTAAAAAGTACGCTTAGATAAAAGCTGAATAACGTATCAAAGCGATGCAGTGTGCGACGCAACGATGCGAAATAGCAGTACCAAAGCTGGTAACATAAAATTACTATACACTTACATTGAAGTCTCTCAATGCATCGTTTAAGCTTGTTTTTAAATCGGTACTTGGTTTACGCTGACCAATGATTAATGCACAGCCTACACCAAATTCACCCGCAGGGAATTTTTTGTTGTAGCTACCAGGAATTACCACGCTGCGTGCAGGTACACGACCTTTCATTTCTACTGGCTCGCTACCGCTTACGTCAATAATTTTGGTTGATTGTGTTAATACCACATTAGCACCAAGAACCGCTTCTTTCTCTACAATTACACCTTCTACCACAATGCAACGGCTACCAATGAAACAACCATCTTCTATGATAACAGGGCTAGCTTGTAAAGGTTCAAGCACGCCACCAATACCTACACCACCGCTTAAGTGCACACCCTTGCCAATTTGCGCACAGCTACCTACAGTTGCCCAAGTATCTACCATAGTGCCTTCATCAACATAAGCACCAATGTTTACATAGCTAGGCATTAATACCACGTTTTTAGCCAAGTAAGCACCATAGCGAGCCACTGCATGCGGCACAGCACGAACACCAAGGCTAGCGTAGTCTTTTTTCAACAACATTTTATCGTAAAACTCAAATGGTTCTAGCTCGTAGGTTTTCATTTGTTGAATACCAAAATACATTAGAATGGCTTGCTTTACCCATTCATTTACCTGCCAGCCATTATCAGTAGGCGAGGCTGTACGTAATCTACCTTTATCTACTTCTTCAATAACCGCTCTTACAGCATCAGCATAAATTGGGTCTTTTAAAAGCTCCCTGTTGCTCCATGCTTCTAATATTAATTTTTGCAATTCCATTGTTGTAAAATTTTTGCAAAAGTAGGGAGATAGCGGTTTGAAGTTCTATGTTCTGAGTTTTATGTTTTGTGTTTAGAAGTTTAGAAGTGTATAGGGTGTTTTGTTTTTTATTCTACTGTGCCTTTGTGCCTATGTGGTAAAATAGCGCAAACGATACCATGAATAATGATGGGTAGATGTAGGATTTAGTCAAAACTATCTGCTTATCTTGTCGTCAAATTAGCGTTGCTATGCGTAAGAAGAAAGTATTATCCTTTGGCGAATTGTTGTTACGAATTTCGCCTGCACCTAAAGAGCAAACCGATAAACAATCGATGCTAGTATATGTAGGCGGTGCAGAAGCCAATGTGGCTACAGCCCTTGCTGGCTGGGATGTTCCTGTAAAATACTTTACTGTTTTGCCAGATAATTTTATGAGTAAGCACATGCTGCATTACCTAGAATACAAAGGCATTTATACTTCCTCTATTTTGCTGCAAGGCGATAGAGTAGGCTTGTATTATCTAGAACGTGGTGCAGATTTAAAAGGTAAAATGGTGTACGATAGAGACCGATCAGCATTCTCTGAATTAACCACAGGCACGGTAGATTGGGATAGAGTGTTGCATGATGTTTCTTGGTTTAATTTTTCTGCCATTACGCCTGCATTAAACCAAAACTTGGTAGATGTGTGTAAAGAAGCTTTAGATGCTGCTTCGCAAAAAGGCATTACTATATCAGTAGATTTAAACTATCGCTCAAGATTGTGGAAATACGGTAAGCAGCCAATAGATGTAATGACAGAATTGGTGCCTTATTGCGATGTAATTATGGGCAATATTTGGAGCGCCAATACTTTGCTTGGTATTCCTGTTGATGAACATATTCACGATAAAAAAACAAAGCAAGCTTACTTAGACCATTCAAAATTCACGTCGGAAGAAATTATTAAACGCTACCCAAAATGCCACACGGTAGCTAACACTTTTCGATTTGATGGTGAGGCCAATCATTTACTGTATTATACCAGTTTATTTACACAAGGCAAGCAGTTTAACTCGGCTGAATTTACTACCAAAGGCGTAGTAGATAGGTCTGGCAGTGGTGACTGTTTTATGGCTGGTTTAATTTATGGTTTGTACAACCAACATGCACCACAAGATATTATAGATTACGCCACAGCAGCGGCTTTTGGTAAATTACAAGAATTTGGTGATGCCACAGGGCAAGATGAATTAACGGTATCAAAAGTGGTAGAAAGTGTGTAGTAGACTATAAATCTTTAGCAGGTATTTTTTTGATATTACCTTTTTCGTCGGCAATAACTAAATAACTGTTTTTAGCCTTAGTTTCGGCAATAAGTTTTTGTTTAGCCTTGTTGAGTGCTAATTGTGTTAGTTCAAATTCTTTTTGTGCTTTATCACTAAATCCTATTTTTTTTTCAATTGCTCCCATAGCTCAAAATTATAGATTAAAACTGTATTGGGCATTTCACCTCTTGCAATTAATGTTGAGTTGGTAAAACTGTTGTTGTAAATGTACCACCTATCTGTTAATTTCAAGTACTCGAAAAAATATTCTATACCAAGATGGTATCTTCTTTCAATAACATCAGGTGGTATATAATGTCCTCCTTTGCTTACTCTTAATCGTACTCTTTCTTTTGCCATTTCAGTTGATTGCAAATAGAAAAAATACAAGATGATTTCGTAGCCTAATAGTTGAGCTTGTTTTATTATGTTGAAATATATTCTTGTTGCTAGGGTTGTTTCAATTGCAAATGTTTCTTTTTGGGCAATAGCTTGTTGTACTTTATCAAGCATTATTCTACCAGCAGTTATTGCTACAGCTTCAGGATTGGTTGCATTTAATTGTGCTGCAATAATATCTGCATTAATAAAAATATCGGTTTTAAATACATCTGGCAATAAAGCAAAGGCAGCAGTTGTTTTTCCTGCACCATTACAACCTGCTATTATGTACATCTTAGGCATTTGGCAAAATGGTTGTATTTTTAAGTAAAACTAAATCTTTTTAGTTCATTTCTACAGCAGCAGCTTTTGGTAAATTACAAGCACTTGGTGACGCCACAGGGCAAGATGAATTAACCGTATCAAAAGTGGTAGAAAGCGTGTAGTAGCGATAGGAATATTTTGTATTTTTATCAAAACTAACATCAAATGCTTACTGCACCAGCTCATCGTACGTCTTGGTTTTTCAAGTTCTCAGAATTTGTATTGGCAACGCTAGCTATTTTCAATACGCTCAGTATTGTTTTTGAAATATTGCCAGAAAAGTATGTAACAGCTATACCAGAAAGCTTTTTTGAAAATCTCTATCTAGGCCAGATAGTTATTAGCCTTTTGATAGCCATTGGCTACAGTATTTATTGGCATAAAAAAGAAAAAGCAGGTGTTAGTAATAGTGGTAAAATTCATGCCATTTTGCGTGGTATTATAAGGTATTGGTTGGCTTCGCAAATATGTACTTATGGCTTTGCCAAAATATTAGGTACACAATTTCATACGCCTGATTACAGGCTAGATATGCCCTTAGGTGAAGTGACCGGTTTTGGACTTACTTGGTATTATTATGGTTACTCTTACACCTTAGCAGTCATTATTGCAAGTGTACAGATAGGCGGTTCTATTTTGTTGCTATTTAGAAAAACCACATTGCTTGGTGCATTTATTTTAATGCCAGTAATGGTGAATATTTTGCTGATTAATATCTTTTTTACCATAGCAAGTGGCGCTTTTTTAAACTCAATATTATTTACGCTTGCACTACTACTATTAATATCTACTGAGCAACGAAAAATTAGGGCATTCTTTCAGTTAACTACTGATGATTTACCAGCAATAAAACTTGGCTTCTTTAAGTATGTTCTTAAATTCTTAATGGTTGGTTGTGCTTTTGGATTAATCTACTATTATGTTGTTGCTGGTGCCGCTGATAAACGCTTATTAGGTACATGGCAAATACAAACCTTGATTAAAAATAAAGATACCGTTTCTGCCAATGCATGGCAAGTAGATAGCACCGCTTGGACGAAAGTGTATATTGAAGGTAGATATGGTATTGCTTTATCGCCTAACCCTTATAAATACATACCCGAACAATCTAAAAAAGGTAGCTATACATACGATACTACTGCACATACTTTGGTGGCTAGCTTTCCTGTAAAGGAAAAGCAAGTAGATACGTTAAAAGCTGTAGTTTCTAATCTTACACCAAAAGCTATGACGCTACAAGGTACACTAGCAAAGGATTCTATTACAATGGTATTAACACGCATAGAACGAAAGCCGCACAATTAGTGTATTGGATTTATTAAGCCTCAAAAAAATATTGATTGCTTTTGTGCCTAAAAACTTAATTATGCACTTTGCAAACAACACGAGTTATGATAGATGTTTTAGGGCAGGCAATAGCAGATTTTTATTACCAAACCGAGCCTAAAAAGCTTTGGATTAATAATAAATATTGGGCTAGAGAAGAGATGCCTGTGGAGGTGTATTTTAGAGATGAAGCCAATATGACAAAGCTAGAATTGATGGCTTTGCAATTGTGTAAAGGCAAGATTTTAGATATAGGTGCAGGTGCAGGTAGCCATGTTTTGTGGTTACAGCAAAAAAATAAAGATGTTACTGCTTTAGAAATCTCGCCATTAGCTTGTGAGGTAATGAAAGCAAGAGGCGTCGCAACCATTTACAACCAAGATGTTTTTGCTTTTAATAATGAGCGTTACGATACACTGTTGTTGCTGATGAATGGTATAGGGCTCACGGCTAATTTGAGTGGCTTGCAAAAATTTTTAGAGCATGTAAAGCAATTTTTACAGCCTGGTGGTCAGTTGTTATTCGACTCTTCTGATGTGTCTTATTTATATGATGGCTCGGTTGGTTTATCAGGTAATTATTTTGGCGAAATAGATTATCAATATCAATACAAAAAGTTAAAAACTGATTGGTTTACTTGGTTGTATGTAGATCAAGCCACGCTACAACACATCGCTTACGATGCAGGCTTTAAAACTGAGTTTTTAATGGAAGATGAAAATGCACAGTATTTGGTACGCTTAACTTTAGTAGACCAATAATCAACAATTGATAAAAGTAACTTTAACAAAAGCGAGAGGTAAATAACTTTTCGCTTTTGTGTTTTTGGCATATTAAAGGTTAATAGAAATGATGACTGGTAAAAAACTTTTAGCCTTTAACAAAACCTTAGTAAACAAAAGTTTGTCGCTGTGTATCTACTACACAAACACACCATTTCTCAACTCAAAAATGCCATACATGATTGATATTACTACACTAAATTTTTAATCAACATGAAAACAAAGCACACCCTTCTTGGCTTGGCCATTGTAGCAATGGGCTTAGCAGTTGCCTTCACGGGCTGTTCTAAAAACACATCTGCAGACGTTCCTGAAGGAACACAAAACATGACTTTCTATTTAACAGATGGTCCTGGTTTGTACGACAAAGTGTTTGTAGATATTAAGTCGGTAAAAATTCTGGTAGACACAAGTACAGACACTAGAAAGCACGACCATTACGATTGGGATGCCAATGGTAGAGGCGGTAAATTAGATTCGTCGCTAGTGTGGCAAGATGGTAATGTAGCCGCAGGTGTTTACAATCTTTTGGCTTTAAGTAATGGCGTAGATACCTTGTTATCATCTGCCAATATTAAAGCAGGTAGTATTCGCTTAATTAAAATTGAGTTAGGTACTAATAATTCTTTGGTAAAAGATAGCGTTACTTATCCATTAAACTTACCACCGAATGCCAATAATTACATTTTGGTAAAACTAAAAGGTAATGAATGTGAGCGCTTCGCCAATAGCAGCTATCGCTTGTGGTTAGATTTTGATGTGGCTCGTTCAATAGTTAATGTGAACAATACTTTTTACTTAAAACCAGTGATTCATTTCTTCATTGCGAAGCAAACCAATAGTATTTCTGGTACGGTAGCACCTAGAGATGCAAAAGCCATTATAAGTGTGTATAATAGTACTGATACGGCTTATGCTATACCAAATGGTGATGGTAAGTTTAAAGTGCGTGGTATACCAGATGGTAAATATTCTGTGTTTATTAACGCCTCTAATGGTTATGTAGATACTACCATAAACAATGTGAGTGTTAGTGGTTATAGTAACACATCAATAGGCACAATTACATTGCATAAATAAGCGGTTGGATAGGATATAGGTTTTTTAGTGATATCGGGTGCATGTTCTCATGCGCCCGATTTTATGTTTAGGCTTTTCAGCTGTATTTTAAACCTTTATTTAGCCCATATCTCTTCAAACCCTATCTTCGCAGCCGCAAAACAAAAGCTCTTTTTTGAATGATCAGTAGAAGAAATATTCGTGTAAAGGTGATGCAGGTGTTGTACATGATGGAAATGGCAATTGAAGACGGAGCCATGAAAAACCCTGTAAACGAGTTACAGAAGCAATTTGACAAGAGTAAAGAACTACTGGTTTATATTCTTTATTTTATTACAGAAGTGGCTAAATATGCCGAGACAGACGCTCGCAACAAAGCCAATAAGCACTTAAAAACGGTTGAAGATTTAAATATTAATACCAAAATTGCTGGTAATGGTTTGGTATGGGATATTTTAGAAAGCCCTTCTTATATACGTGAGGTAGAAGCATTACAACCAAAGCATTTAATTGATGCTAATTTGGTAAAAAGAATTTATACCAATCTTGTAGAAACCCAAGAATACAAGACCTACATTGTAGAACAAAGCAGAAATAAGGGCGACGAGAAAGGCATGCTGCGTTTTATTTTCTCAAATCTTTTGTTGCCAAATGAGCATTTTACTTCGCACCTAGAAGAGTTGTTTAATAATTGGGATGATGATGCAGACATGATGGAGCAATTGGTAAATAATTACCTAAGCAAACCTAGTAGCTACAATTTATCAGCATTTATTAGCGACGATAAATGGCAATTTGCTAAAACACTACTCACTAGTACTTTTAATAAACGTCAATTTTTGCTAGACACTATTAAGCCAAAGTTGCAAAACTGGGATGCTGATCGTATTGCATCGCTTGATATGGTATTGATGCAAATGGGGCTTTGCGAGTTGTTGTATTTTGAAACCATACCAACCAAAGTATCTATTAACGAGTATATTGATTTGGCAAAAGACTATAGTACAGAACAAAGTGGGCATTTTGTAAACGGTATTTTAGATAATATTCATAAAGAATTGATAGCAGAAGGCAAGATTAATAAGATAGATTTTAGGCAGCGTAAATAGGATTTGTGATTAGGAATGATTGAAGTGATTGAAGTGATTGAATGATTCTGACATGTAAGCAATAAATTTAAAACTACATACATGAAGCAATTATTAGTTGTATTGGCAGTTATCGTTACTGCAACTATGTCTTGTAAAGATGAGTTGAAGGAAAATAAGAAAGCTGAAATGGCTGTACTGAACGATACAGCTAATTTTACTACGGTAAAATGGTTAGATAGTGTTGTAAATTTTGGTACAGCAAAACTTGGCGAGAAAATTCAAATTAAGTTTCGTTGCCAAAATACTGGTACTAAGCCATTAATTATCATCAACGCAAGACCTGGCTGTGGCTGTACGGTGGCAGATTACACCAAACAACCAATTGCACCCGGTGCAGAAGGTTTAGTAACGGCCGAATTTGATACGCAAAAGGCACACGGTACATCGGTTACTAAATACATCATCGTAACTACCAACACGCTAAATTCTGACATGAACTTACTATTTAAAGGCGAGATTATTGGTGGCGAAAGCAACGATAAAATTGCCATTCCGCATGAAGTACCTAAAAAGAGCTAATATTTTTACATTATAAAAAACACAAACAACATGTCTATTTTCAACGGAATTATTTTAATGGGCAATCCACAAGCAGGTGGTGGTGCTGGTACCATACAATTAGTAATGATGGGTGGTATTGTATTGGTTTTCTGGTTATTTATGATTCGCCCACAAGCTAAAAAAGCAAAAGAGCAAAAGAAATTTATAGATGATTTACAAAAAGGTGCTAAAGTGGTAACTATTGCTGGTATTCACGGTACAGTGAATAAAGTAAATGAAGATGGGACTTTGCAAATAGAAGTAAATCCTGGTAGCTACTTGAAAATTGAAAAAAGCGCTATTAGCATGGAATGGACAGCTGGTGTAAATAAACCTGCAGCCGTAGCTGAAACCAAATAATCATTTGAACGGATTGATAATTATTCCCAAACTTTGAATAGAGGTTTGGGAATTTTGTTTTAAAGTCAATTACCTAGTGTAAAAATTAGGCTGATTTTAATAAGAAGTGAGTATTGTTTAATAAGAACTGCCGCTAGTTTAATAAAAATTGGGGGCAGTTTAATAAGAATTTTAGCTAGTTTAATAAGAAATCGGTTGAGTTTAATAAGAATGATAGCTAGTTTAATAAGAATTCATCTTAGTTTAATAAGAAAATTGGTTGAGTTAATAAGAATTAAGGCTAGATTAATAAATTTTAGTCGAGAAATAGTGTGATTACTTAGCATGAATTGTTACTAAAAACCAACAATATGAAAAAAATAGGCTTAACAGGTGGTATAGGTAGTGGTAAAAGCACTGTTGCTGCTATTTTTAAAACATTAGGTATACCAGTGTTTGATGCTGATAGTGTGGCTAAGCAAATAATGGAAACAGATGCTACGGTAATAGCTGCCGTTACTGCACAGTTTGGTGAAGATGCCTATATTAATGGTAAATTAAGCCGAGCTTATATTGCCAATATTGTATTTAACGATGCGTACCAATTAGAATTACTAAACGCTACTACGCATCCTGCTACTATTAGTGCTTTTGAAAACTGGGTGTTACAGCAACAAGCGACTTATGTCATTAAAGAAGCGGCTTTATTGTTTGAAGCTGGTAGCGCCAATGGATTAGATGCGATTATTGGTGTTACAGCCCCTAATGTATTGCGTATTCAACGGGTGATGCACCGAGATAATGTGAGCCGTGATATGGTGATACAACGTATGGATAAGCAAATAAGCGATGTGATTAAAATGCGCCTGTGTGACTATGTAATTACTAATGATGATCAACAGTTATTAATACCACAAGTGTTGAAGCTAGATGAAATATTAAGAGGTGTATAATTGATAGCGTTAGTCTTAAATTTTCCTTAAACTATATTTAACAATTTAGTATTTGCAGTATTTGCCCATTTATTTGTTATTTTTGAACAAGAATGATGAAAAAGTTGCTCAGAATTTTTCTTATTGGTTATTGTTTTCTCATAAGCGGGATTTCTAATGCACATACATTTACATTACAGCATACTTCTCAAAGCAGTTTTATTTCTTCACCCGTTACTGTTGTTGAAAAAGTTGCTACTAAAAGTATTGTTACGCTTACTAATGTGCTTTACGAGCCATCTTCAATTACTAATAATTTTGATGCTATAGAAGAGGTTGTTGAGGAAGATGAAGACACTGAATGTGTATCTTTCAAAAAGCAGTCTGACAGTAATACGCAATTCTGCATTAGCCAAAAAGCTTTTCAAAAAGCAGGTGCCTACCACTTTTATTCGCCAAAATCTTGGCAAACTCAAGCACCAATAGTTGCCTTTACAAGTACTAGTAAGTCCATTTTATTTTGCGTTTTTAGAATATAAACGCAAACTTCATTAGTTGGTATTTTTTCTCTACTCATTGCATTTTGCGTCATTATTTTAGCTGAATAATTTCTCTTCTGTAACAATTATACATTGTTTACAAGCTTCTATGCAATTGGTTTTGAATGCTGCCAATTAGCGTTTCTGTTTACTGAATAGATACATTTTACAAGTACCAATGCCTACACATTTGTGTGTGTACGTTGTAAAATTTCCATTTTTCAATCACCATTTTTTAAAGTATCATTTTCAACCTATGAAGCGAATTATTTTGCTCGCAAGTGTATTGGCTGTATTGTGCCAAACAAGTTGTAAAACGCACAAAGAAGAAGAAAAAGAAGAAGTTGTAAAGTTTATCGCAACAAGTCCTTTAAAAGTAGATACTGTTTTTACAAAGCAGTATGTGTCTCAAATTCGCTCGGTAAGAAACATTGAAATTAGAGCGCAAGAAAAAGGCTTTTTGCAAAACATTTATGTAGATGAAGGTCAGTTTGTAAAAGCTGGTCAGTTACTGTTTAAAATAATGCCTAAAATTTTAGAGGCCGAAATGGCCAAAGCGCAGGCTGAAGTTAGTTCAGCAGAAATTGAATTGCAAAACACCAAAGTACTAGTTGCTAAAAACGTAGTCTCTAAAAATGAGCAAGCTATGGCGCAAGCCAAGCTAGACCAAGCAAAAGCAGAGTTGCAATTAACTAAAATTCACTTATCATTTACAGATATTAGAGCTCCATTTGATGGCACTATTGATAGATTACCTTTAAAATTAGGTAGCTTGGTAGATGAAGGCGCCTTGCTCACTACCTTATCTGACAATAGCCAAATGTTTGTGTACTTTAATGTTTCTGAGCCAGAGTATTTGGATTATCAAACACATATTAATAACCGTGGTAGTAAAAAAGTGGACTTGCTATTGGCTAATAATCAGCCTTTTACATACAAAGGTGAGGTAGAAGTAATAGAAAGCGAATTTGACAACGAAACAGGCAATATTGCTTTTAGAGCGAGATTTCCTAATGGCGATAGATTGCTAAAACATGGTGAAACGGGTAAAGTGCTAATGACATTACCACTTAAAAACGCCTTGATTATTCCTCAAAAAGCAACCTACGAAATACAGGACAAACTGTATGTATTTGTGATAGATAAAAACGGTACTGTAAAGTCGAGAAACATTACGGTTAGTGGCGAAATGCCCGATTTGTATGTGATTAAATCTGGCTTGGTAGAAACCGATAAAATTTTACTAGAGGGTGTTCAAAAAGTAAAAGACGACGAAAAGGTTCAGTACGAATTTGTAGAACCTAAAAAAGTAGTAGCAGCGCTTCGCTTAAAGGCGGAGTAATTATTGAATTCTCTAAACCAATACATTCATGTTTAATAAGTTTATACACAGGCCAGTCCTGTCCATTGTTATATCGCTCATTATTGTTTTTTTGGGTGTGCTGGCTATGTTGCATTTACCAGTTACACAGTTTCCTTCCATATCGCCACCTAAAGTAAATATCACGGCAGAGTATCCTGGTGCGAATGGTGAGTTGATGATTAAGTCTGTTATCATTCCATTAGAAAGGGCTTTAAATGGTGTGCCAGGTATGAAATACATGGCTTCTGATGCAGGTAATGATGGTGAAGCCTCTATACAAGTGGTGTTTAATTTAGGTACCGATCCTAATCAGGCATCGCTAGCTGTACAAAACCGTGTGGCTTCGGTGGTAAATAAGTTACCGCCAATTGTGGTACGTGAAGGGGTGAAAATTACCCGTGAAGAATCCAACATGTTAATGTACATCAACTTGTACAGTACCGATTCTTTAACCGACCAAAAGTTCTTGTTCAACTATGCTGATATCAACCTTTTATCTGAGCTAAAAAGGGTAGATGGTGTAGGTTTTGCCGATATTTTGGGTAATAGAGAATATGCCATGCGTATTTGGCTAAAGCCAGATAGAATGTTGGCCTATAAAATTTCTACCGATGAAGTGATGAAAGCCCTTGGTGAACAAAGTTTAGAAGCATCGCCAGGTAAAACGGGTGAAAGTTCTGGTAAGCGTTCGCAAGCATTTGAGTATGTGTTAAAATATCCAGGCCGTTTTACTACCAAAGAAGGCTACGAAAATATCATCTTAAAATCTACACCACAGGGCGAAATATTACGCTTAAAAGATGTAGCTAATATTGAGTTTGGTAGCTCTATGTACGATATTTATTCTAACATTAATGGCAAGCCATCAGCGGCTATCGTGTTAAAGCAATCATACGGTAGTAATGCTAGTCAGGTTATTAAAGATGTGAAGGCTAAGATGAAGGAAATTAAAGCCAATTCTTTTCCTAAAGGCATGGATTACGAGATTAGTTACGATGTATCTAAATTCTTAGATGCTTCTATTGAAAAAGTAATACACACTTTGGTAGAAGCCTTTATTCTAGTGGGTTTGGTGGTATTTCTGTTCTTGGGTGATTGGCGTTCTACGCTTATCCCTGCCATTGCTGTACCTGTATCGCTTGTGGGTACGTTTGTGTTTATGCAGTTCTTTGGTATTACGCTTAATTTAATTACCCTTTTTGCATTGGTACTAGCCATTGGTGTGGTGGTAGATGATGCCATTGTGGTGATAGAAGCTGTGCATGCAAAAATGGAAGAAGACCATCTATCGGCCAGAGAAGCTACTATGAAAGCCATGCATGAAATTAGTGGTGCCATCATTGCCATTACCTTCTTAATGGCAGCGGTATTTATTCCTGTTGCGTTTATGAGTGGTCCTGTGGGTATTTTCTATCGTCAGTTTTCTATTACAATGGCTACCGCTATTATTTTATCTGGTATTGTGGCATTAACATTAACACCTGCATTGTGTGCCATCATGTTAAAAAACAACCATGGTAAGGCAACAAAGAAAAGCTTGGTAGACAAGTTTTTAGCTGGCTTTAATAATGGCTTTGAAAATTTGTCTGGTAAGTACCAAGGCATTCTAAAATTGATTGTACATAGGCGCTTTGTAACATTTGCCATCTTACTAGCATTTTGTGGTGGTACATGGTTGTTAAGCGGTAGTGTTCCTTCAGGTTTTATACCAAATGAAGACCAAGGGATGATTTATGCGGTGATTCAAACACCACCAGGTTCATCACTTGAAAGAACCAATGAAATAGCTGAAAGATTGCAAAAGGTAGCAGAAGGTATTGAAGGCGTATCGTCTGTAAGTTCATTGGCAGGTTACGAGGTATTAACAGAAGGTACAGGATCTAACTCTGGTACTTGCTTAATTAACCTTAAAAGCTGGGAAGAACGTAAAAAATCTGCATCGCAATTAATTGAAGAATTAGAAGAGAAAACCAAAGATATTCCTGGTGCTACTATTGAATATTTTCAGCCGCCAGCAGTACCAGGTTATGGTGCAGCAGGTGGTTTTGAGTTGCGCTTGCTAGATAAATCTGGTATTAACTCATACAAGAAAATAGAAGAGGTAAACAAAGAGTTTGTTGCAGCCTTAAGTAAACGTAAAGAACTTGCTTCTGTGTTTAGTTTTTATAGTGCCAGCTTTCCTCAGTACATGCTGCATATAGATAACGACATTGCGCAGCAAAAGGGCGTTACTATTGATAATGCCATGGATAATTTATCTACATTGGTAGGTAGTAACTACGAAACCAATTTCATCAAGTTTGGTCGTCAATACAAAATAATGGTACAGGCTTCGCCAGAATATAGAGCCCTGCCAGAAGATATTTTGAAGTTGTACGTAAAAAACAGTCGTGATGAAATGGTACCATAT
Organism: Parasediminibacterium sp. HNIBRBA5674; assembly: GCF_056745525.1. NCBI lineage: Bacteria > Pseudomonadati > Bacteroidota > Chitinophagia > Chitinophagales > Chitinophagaceae > Parasediminibacterium > Parasediminibacterium sp. HNIBRBA5674. Next base: position 29,157 of record NZ_JBQWIE010000015.1, read on the forward strand.
TCATCGTTTATGACGATGGAAAAAGTGTATGGCTTATCTGAAATTACTAGGCATAATATGTACACGGCTTCAGAAATTAGCGGTAGTGCTGCGCCCGGCTATAGTAGTGGTGAAGCCATTGCTGCCATTAACGAAGTAGCACAAAAAACACTGCCTCGTGGCTTTGGTATCGACTGGGCTGGTATTTCCAAAGATGAAGTATCAAGAGGTAATGAAGCGATTTATATCTTCTTAATCTGCTTGGGCTTTGTGTACCTTATTTTGTCTGCCCAATACGAAAGTTTTGTGCTGCCTTTAGCCGTTGTGTTATCCTTACCAGCAGGTATTTTCGGTGCGTTTTGTTTTCTTAAAATTATGGGTTTAGAAAACAATATTTACGCTCAGGTAGCTATGGTAATGTTGATTGGTTTGCTAGGTAAAAATGCTGTATTGATTGTAGAATTTGCCGTGCAAAAACATAAGAATGGCGCTACTGTTTTGGCCGCAGCAATGGAAGGCGCAAAAGTGCGTTTTCGCCCTATTTTAATGACATCTTTTGCCTTTATAGCAGGTTTAATACCATTGGTATTTGCTTCTGGGCCGGGTGCTATCGGTAATAGAACCATTGGTACGGCTGCTGCTGGCGGTATGCTGTTTGGGACCGTTTTTGGTGTCATCATCATTCCTGGCTTGTACTACATCTTTGGTAGTATATCTGCAAAACACATTCTAGTAAAAAACGAAGAAGAAAATCCATTAACAGAAGAAATTGATCATAATGTATAACATGAGAACCTTACAAAATGCAGCAGCACTGTGTATTTGCTTGTGGCTTGGTGGTTGTAAAATACCACAAGCTGTGCAAACACAAGCTCGTACTGCTACACCTGCACAATACGGTAGCGAGCAAAATGACTCTACCAATAGTGCTACCATCGCTTGGAAGCAGTTTTTTAAAGACCCTTATTTGGTAAGCTTAATAGACACTGCTTTGGCTAATAACCAAGAGCTATTAATAACCTTACAGGAAATAGAGATTGCTAAAAATGACATACGGCTTAAGAAGGGCTTGATACTACCTAGCGTTACAGCAAGAGGCGGTACAGGCATAGAAAAAGTAGGTAGGTACACTAGCCAAGGTGCTGGTGATGCGTCTACCGAAATTACACCGGGGCAAGAAGTGCCAGATATATTGTCTGACTTAGCTTTTGGTGCTTATGCCAACTGGGAAATTGATGTTTGGAAAAAACTACGCAATGCTAAAAAAGCAGCGGTAGAAAGGTATTTGGCTACAGTAGAAGGTAGGCGATTGGTGCAAACAAGTTTGGTAGCTGAAATTGCCAATGCTTACTACGAGTTGTTATCGTACGATAACCAGTTGCGTATTGTGCGCCAAAATATTGCTTTGCAAAACAATGCACTAGAGATTATTAAAGTGCAAAAAGAAGCAGCAAGGGTCACAGAATTGGCGGTGCAAAAGTTTCAGGCAGAGGTATTAAAGTCGCAGCATTTAGAGTTTGATATTTTACAAAATATCAAAGAAACTGAGAACGATATCAACTTATTACTTGGTCGTTTTCCTCAGCCGATAGCTAGAGATACCAGTAATTTCTTAGACTTACAGCCAACTTTTGTGCAAACAGGTGTGCCATCGCAGTTGCTTATTAATAGACCAGATATTAGGCAAGCAGAACTTGAATTGGCCGCTAGCAAGCTAGATGTACAAGTTGCAAGGGCTGAGTTTTTACCATCATTTGGTATTTCGGCTGGCTTGGGCTTTCAAGCTTTTAAGCCTTCTTATTTGTTGAAATTTCCTGAATCGGTTGCCTTTTCTTTAGCAGGCGATATTGCTGGCCCATTGATTAATAGAAATGGTATTAAAGCTGAGTTTTATAGCGCTAATGCGCGTCAATTGCAAGCGATGTATCAATATGAGCGAGCTATTGTTACAGGTTATTTAGAGGTGAATACGCAACTGTCTAATATCAGTAATCTTGGCAAAAGCTACGACCTGAAATTTAAGCAAGTAGAAGTGTTGAATAATTCTATTGGTATTGCCAACGACTTATTTAAATCTGCTAGGGCAGATTATATGGAAGTATTGATGACACAACGTGATGCACTAGAAGCCAAAATAGAATTGATAGAAACCAAGAAGCAACAAATGAATGCGATGGTGACTATTTACAGAGCACTTGGTGGTGGGTGGCAGTAGAGGAAAGTCGACCGTCGACAGACGACAGACGATTGTTGAGTAAAGAGGTGAAAAGTGAAAGGTGAAAAGTGAATGGTGAGAAGTGAATAGTCAGTGGTGATTTGTCATTGGTTTGTAATACCCCCTATAGACGGCGGCTGCCTCACTTTTGTGAGCAGCCGTTTTTTATTTTGGAGTACTGATTTGAGATGTATCATTTAGTCAATAGTCAATAGCCAATAGTCAATAGTCAATAGTCAATAGTCAATAGTCAATAGTCAATAGTCAATAGTCAATAGTCAATAGTCAATAGTCAATTAGTTTTGGGATTGCACAATTTAAATCATTGCTTTGACATTTTCTTACTGACAACTGACAACTGACAACTATAAACTAAACATATGGTGCCTTATTGGTTAAGTAGAACAGAATTATTATTGGGTGATGAACAAGTAAGTGCCTTGATGCGTAAAAACGTACTTGTTGTAGGGCTTGGTGGTGTGGGTGGTATTTGTGCTGAAATGATTGCCCGTAGCGGTGTGGGCAAAATGACGATTGTAGATAATGATGTGGTAGATTTAAGCAATTGTAATCGTCAAATTCCTGCATTGCATTCTGAGGCTGGTAAGCTGAAAGCAGAAGTAATGGCTAAACGTTTAAAAGATATTAATCCTGATTTAGACTTAACGGTATTACCTATTTTTTTGCAAGATCAAGTAACCACTAAACTGCTTGATGAGAATGCTTTTGACTATGCAGTTGATTGCATTGATACCCTTAGTGCGAAGGTGCAATTTATTAAAGCCTGTAAGGATAGAAATATACCGATTGTAACCTCGCTAGGTGCAGGTGGCAAGGTAGATCCATCACAGGCGCAAATAACTGATATCTCAAAAACCTACCAATGCACATTGGCTAAGTATGTGCGTAAGCGCCTGCACGAAGTAGGTATTTATGATGGCTTAACGGTGGTATTTAGCCCCGAGCCAATAGACCCAACTAGGGTAGTAGTAACAGAAAAAGCGTTCCCTAAAAAGTCTGTCATTGGTACTATAAGTTATATGCCTGCTATTTTTGGTTGCATGGTGGCGAGTGTTGTTATTAGAGGCTTGATTGACAAAAAATAAAACTGCTTTAAACTTATTGAACCACCAAAAGTCTAGTAAATAGTTTTTATGCAGCAGGGTTATAATACAGGGGCTTCTTTCTAGAAGCCTCTTTTTTGTGCCAATGCGTTCGGTGTATTTCAAGTATTTTCGTTGCCAACCATCAATTGTATATTTTGAATTCCAATTCAATTAGTCTTAATAAATTCATCAGCGATACGGGCTACTGTTCTCGCCGCGAAGCTGATAACCTGATAACCCAAGGAAGAGTATTGCTGAATGATAAACCTGCACAACTTGGTAATCGCTACAATCCTGGTGATTCGGTTGAGGTAGATGGTAGTTTGATAACCACTGCTGATAAACCTAAAAAGGCTGAAAAATTGGTGTATTTGGCGTTTAATAAGCCTGTTGGTATCACTACTACTAGCGAAGAAAAAATACCCGGTAATATCATCGCCTACATTAAGTATCCTAAGCGTATTTTTCCTATTGGTAGGTTAGATAAAGATTCTGAAGGGTTGATATTTTTAACCAATGATGGTGATATTGTAAACAAAATATTACGTGCAGGTAATAATCACGAGAAAGAATACATTGTAAAAGTAAACAAGCCAGTGGATGGTTATTTTATGCAAAAGATGGCGGCAGGTGTGCGCATAAAAGATGGACTTACTAAGCCTTGCATTGTAAAAAAAGTCAGCACTCATACCTTTAGAATTATACTCACACAAGGGCTTAACCGCCAAATTCGCCGCATGTGCGAACACTTTGACTATACCGTAATGAGCTTGCAACGTGTGCGTATTATGCACATAAAACTAGATGGTATTGCCCTTGGCAAATGGCGTTATTTAAGTGAAGTAGAAATAGACAGATTGAAAGAGATGGTGAGTAATTCTAGTAAAACTTAGACTTTTGATAGGTACGCTGATTCGATAGATTTTTCCTGGCTTAAATAAGCGCCTACTTTACAACAAATTGTTTTAATGCTTGTTATTTTAGAAGATTATTAAACTGAATAGCAATGCCAAAGCGAACTTCTGTTAATGACGTTAAAGCGCTTGAAGACCTTAACAACCTAGACCGTATTGTAAAAGACAAGCGTAACGATAAAAGAGCCGACTCTAAAAGAGGTCGACGCAATAGGCATTATGTGAAAGTGCTTATAAAACACCAATTGAAAAACGGTGATTTGGACAATCAATAAATCTTAACCGAGCAGAATATTACGCTTCGACAAAAGCTGAAAAAGTATATAAACCGTTGCAGTGTGACGCAACGAACGATACATAGTAGTACTAAAGTTGGTTACATAAATATATAACTAACGATACGTAATGTTTAAAAAATCGCCGGGTTTTGCATTGGCAATATTGGTTTTTATGGTGATGGCTTCGCCAAAAACGATGACATCTACTTCTTGATAGCTGCCAAAATACCTTGTTGCGGTTACTTCGCCCTTAAAAGAAGGCTCGTTGCTGTTTTTGATAATGAAATGTTCTGGGCGTAAAAAAGTGTTGCTAGCGATGGCGTTATCTTCTAAAATAGTGGCCAAAGACGCGGCAAGTTTGGTGCTAATAGTGTTGTATTTGCCAAATAAACCTGCGGTGTAAGCATCGGTTGGCTGTGTGTAAATGTGATAAGGTGTATCGTGCTGAATGATTTTTCCATTACGCATAACAATAATGTCATCAGCCCAAGAAAGTGTGTCTAATGGGTCGTGTGAAATGATGATGCAAGAAAGGTTTAGCTGCTCGCTAAGGTCTTTGATGACGTCTTTTAAAATGGTTTTGTGGATCATGTCAAGGTTAGAAAATGGCTCGTCAAGCAACAATAACCTTGGTGCAGATATAATGAGTTTTGCTAAAGCCACACGTTGTTTTTCGCCACCTGACAACTCATCGGTACGTCTTTTTAATAAATGGTCTATGCGACACATTTTGTACAAAGCCTTGGCTTTTCCATCTTTTTCAGCTTCTTCGTCCCACAAAGGATTGGCGTAAATGAGCACTTGTTCAACGGTTAAAAAATTGGGCAATTCAAAATGTTGCGAGAGATACGCAATGCCAGGATGGCCAGGAATTAATTCGTACAAAGGCCCCATTACTTTTTTGCCTTCAAAAAAAACGGTGCCACTATCGGGCTGTTCTAAACCTGCGATTATTTTTAAAAGTGTCGATTTGCCAGAACCAGTTTCGCCAGCAATTGCTATTTTTTGACCAATAGCTTGCGAAAAATTGGCTTTTTCTAGTTCAAAGCCCTTCTTATTTTTTTTTGAAATATCAATAACACGTAACAAACTCATGTGGCGAAAATATAACAATGCGATGGTAACTTATTGATGAGCTATAACTTTCATATTGCGTACGATAAAGTGTGCCGCTTCTTTTATTTTGTAATGCATAGGCTTATGACGCCATTAATTTTTACGCTAAATGTTAATATTTCTATAAAATTTACCACAATAGACGTTATTAATTTAATACGTATTTGGCAAAATCTTTATTTTTTTGTACCTTTGATTTATAAAAATCTGCAAGATGAATTAAAATGATTTAGCCAAAGTGGATTTGATACATAAAATAGAATAGATGAAGCCAAAAGAAGTGGTTGAGATTATTGAACCAAAAAAAATAATCGTTGGTAACACAAAAGCACCAATAACAATAACAGAGTTTGTAGATTATGAAAGCGATGAATGTGCAAAAGTAAATGAAGTGGTTGCAGCATTGTTAGAAACATATCCTGATAAAGTTAATTTAAACATCCGTCATTTTCCTTTACTAAAAATTCACCAAAAAGCCCACAAAGCCGCTGAAGCTGCTATTGCTATTGGGCAAGAAAGTGGTGAGTTACTGTGGGAAATGCATAAAGAATTGTTTAGAAACCGAAAGAATTTGGGCATTATTAGCTTAAAATCTTACGCAAAAGAGATTGGCACTACTAATAAGAAATTTTTAGAAGATATTATTAATGGTACTTACGGTTGGACAGTTCAAGACGACCTTAATGAAGGTATAAAAATGGGCGTAACCACTGTACCAACTTTCTTTATAAATGGTGTTTTGTTTGATAAAGAACCAACTTTAAAAAACTTAAGCGCACATATTGCGAGCTTATCTGATAAAGGTGGCGACAAAAAGAAAGCTGAGGTTAAGAAAAAAGTAGCTGCGGTTACTGAATAATATTATAGACAAATTTTACAAAGCTGATACATTGAAGCCCTTGGGTATAGATGCTATCAGCTTTTTTGTGTAGCTACTTGAAGGATGGTGATACACTTGCTCAGCAGCGCCAATTTCTTCAATCTTGCCTTTGTTCATTACCATAATTCTATCGCTAATGTAGCGTACTACCGATAAATCGTGTGAGATAAAAATGGCAGTAAAGCCAAAATTTCTTTTTAAATCGTTGAGTAGATTGAGTACTTGTGCTTGTACGCTTACATCTAAGGCGCTCACACTTTCGTCGCACACAATAAAGCTTGGTTGCAAAGCCAAAGCCCTAGCTATTACAATACGTTGCATTTGCCCACCACTAAATTCATGTGGGTATCTGTTATAATGGTCAGCACTTAAACTCACTTTCTCAAGCAATTCTATTACACGTTCTTTTCTAGCTTTTGCATTGGTAACGATATTGTGAACAAGCAGAGGTTCTGCAATGGCTTCACCAATTGTAAGCCTTTGATTTAAAGATGAATAAGGATCTTGAAAAATAATCTGCATATCCTTACGCAAAGTTTTTAGTTTGGCATTTGTAGTTTCTATGAGATTCTCGCTTTTATAAGTAATGCTGCCGCTAGTGGCAGCAATTAAGCGTAACAACGTTCTGCCCAAAGTACTTTTACCACAACCACTTTCACCTACCAAACCCAAAGTTTCGCCTTCATAAACATCAAAACTCACATCATCAACTGCTTTATTGTAATCTAATACTTTACCTAAAAATGTTTTTTTAGCAGGAAAATAGACTTTGAGGTTTTTGACAGAGAGAAGTGTTGCTTGTTGAAGCTCTTTAGTGGTCGTAAATGGTAAATCGTTAGTCGTAAGCGTACTAGCGATTATTGATTGACGATTTACGTTTCCTTCGGTAATAAAATCACTTACCACAGGCAATCTTTCGCCTTTTTTATGCAAAATAGGTCTGCATGCAAGTAATGCTTTGGTATAAGGATGTTGTGCGTTGGTAAATATATTAGCGACCGTATTTTCTTCTACAATATTGCCTTTGTACAAAACCACCACTTTATCGGCAATTTCAGCAACTACACCAAGGTCGTGTGTGATGAAAATAATACCCATTTGTGTTTGTTGCTGTAGTTGCTTTAATAGTTGCAACACATTCTTTTGTACGGTTACATCCAAGGCAGTTGTAGGTTCATCACAAATGAGTAAATCTGGCTCGCAACTCATGGCCATCGCAATCATTACACGTTGCTTTTGGCCGCCACTTATTTGGTGAGGATAGCGGTGAAACAATGCTTCAGGATTGGGTAATTGTACTTGATTAAATAGGGCAATCGTTTTATTTTTTGCAGTCTCTTTATCGATGTTTTGATGCAATAAAATCGCCTCCATTACTTGGTCACCACATGTTAATACAGGGTTTAAAGACGTCATTGGCTCTTGAAAAATCATAGCCACTTTGTTGCCTCTAATTTTCGTTAGTTCATCTTTGGGCAATTGTAAAATGTCAATCGTTTCGCCATTAGTAGTTAATAAAATTTCGCCGCTATCGTACCTAATTGGTGGTGAAGGAATTAACTGTAAAATAGATAAAGAAGTTACCGATTTACCAGAACCACTTTCGCCTACAATAGCTACTATCTCACCTTTGTTTACTGTAATAGTAATATCGGTTAAAGCCTTGCTGCTATTACCATTGGCTTCAAAACTGATGTTGAGGTTCTTTATTTGTAAAAAAGGTTGGTTCATACTTCAAGCGTCAATATACGTCACTTAGCTAAAAGATAATTTTTTTCAAGTGCTTGTAATCAAATTTGCTACTTTCGTTCTCAAAGGAAATGGTGTCTTCCTACTTAACCGTTGCTTTACACTTAAGCACTAATGACGCCTACAAATAGTATTTATTTTTAGCTAACACCACCTATTTGTAGCATGGCTAGTTTTTTTAAGCATCATTTTTCTACCAAAGTTGTATCACTAATACGTTTATCTGCTTTCGTTCTGCCATTGGCTATTGTTATTGGCTTAATGGTTGCTTTGTTTTTATGGCTGCTAGATGTGGTTACTAAACTGCGATGGCAGCACGAATGGCTCATTTGGCTGTTGCCATTTGCAGGTGTATTAATTGTGTGGTTGTATAAAACTTTCGGCAACAACAGCGATAAAGGCAATAATCTCATCATCGATGCCATTCACACCCCTAGTACCAAAGTCACTTTTAGAATGGCGCCTTTGGTATTGTTAACTACCATTATCACTCATTTATTTGGTGGTTCTGCTGGTAGAGAAGGTACTGCTGTACAAATGGGCGGCAGCACGGCTGATTTATGGTCTACATGGCTTAAGTTAAAACCTGCTGATAAACGTGTATTGCTGCTATGTGGTATATCGGCTGGTTTTGGTGCTGTGTTTGGTACACCTGTTACTGGTGCTGTTTTTGCGCTTGAAGTTATTGCTATTGGTTCTATCAAGTTTGATGCGCTGCTACCTTGCTTGTTAGCAGGCATTGTGGCAGATATTACTTGTGCGGCCTGTGGTATTCATCATACTCATTACAGCATTGCAAGTATTGAAAACCTAAGTACACAATTGGGCAACTTTACTCTTTCAGTAGATGTGTTTCTTTTGGTAATAATAGCTTTAGCTGGTTGCATATTTGGTCTTACGGCTGGTTTATTTGCCAGTACTACACATTTTATCAAACAAAAAAGTAGCCTTTACATTAAGCAGCCTTTGCTTGTTCCTGTTGTTGGTGGTGCTTTAGTAATAGGAATAAGTTATGCGCTAGGCACGTTTGATTATATGGGCTTAGGTGTTACTAACCCTAACAATGGTATCAGCATCGTTACTGCTTTTAACAGCAATGGCGTTACCAATTTTAGTTGGTTATGGAAGCTTTTGCTTACAGCTATTACGCTTGGTATGGGCTTTAAAGGTGGCGAGGTTACGCCGCTGTTTTTTATTGGTGCTGCTTTGGGTAATGTATTGGCTAGCTACACGGGCTGCCCGGTAGATTTATTGGCTGGTCTTGGTTTTATTGCCGTTTTTGCCGGCGCAACAAATACACCTTTGGCTTGTACTATTATGGGTGTTGAGTTGTTTGGTGGTGAGCATGTTTTGTATTATGCCATCGCTTGTTTTGCAGCTTATTATTGCAGTGGTCATAAAGGTATTTACAGCTCGCAGCGAGTGGCTGTACACAAGTATGGCATTAAAAAAAATTAAAACTTAAAACGACATTCCAATAAGGCAAATCTTGGTAAAATGCGTGTTTCTGCAAACTGTGTAATTACATCATTTCTATTACCTGCATACACTACATCTTGATTTAATAAATTTACAATGCCAAGTTTTGCTTCTAATTTGTTGGGTACTATTGAATACCAAATATTCGCATTTAAAAAGTAATAGTTTTTGGTATCTACAGCATAATTGGTATTGAAATAATTCGCCTTAATGCCCACAGATAGTTTCTTACTTAACACACTTGTAAAATCGATAAATGGATTTAATTGGTAACTACTTTTTTTGCTTTGAAGATCTTTATTTATTCTATAATCTGCTCCAAAGTTTACATTAATGTTGTCTTTTATGGTTGGTCTTAGCGATAAAAAGCAGTTATAACTAAAATTTTTACTGCTTTTTATATCATTATTTACTTCTATTGGATTTGCAAACCAAGAGAAGGAATTTTTTAAAGTAAAAGCTGTATTAATAGAATACAAGTATTTATCAAGCTTTAAGTAAATGTTTGAATTAACTTGAGGTATTGCAATAAAACGATTGGTGTATGTGTCAAAATCTTTGGTAAACGCAACATTGCTAACATTGCTTTTAAGCTGAATTGAATGAAAATAAGATGCAACAAAAAAAGTTGCTTTATTTATATCTCTATACAAATAGCTAAGCGAAGTGCGAAAGTTGTCTATATTGTTAATGCTTGGTATGTTTTTGTTAAAGCTTCTATAAGAACTAAGAACAGAATTATCAAATAGGGCTGAAAGTTCTTGCAAATTGCTGTTAAAACTACTGTTACTGCTTAGAGTACTTTTTGAGTTAATGCTGTACGCAATATTCAGCTTGGGTACAAGTTGCGAGTTTTCCTGTTTTGCATTGCTTAATAAAGATTGATTTTTTAATTGCGTATACTGAATGCCTAAATCAAACACAGCATCTAGTTTTTTTATTTTAAAGCCAATGTTATAGTTTAATAATAGTTTGTTACCAATAGTTGTAATTGAATTTTGAAATTGGGTTGGAAATAGATGTAAACCTACATTAGATTTTATATCTAAATTAGAAGTGAAACCAGAGTTAAAGTAAATATTGCTTACACTTAAAATATTTGCAGCCCTTTTTTTTGACTTAAAAAGGTATTTTATTTCACCTTTAAAGTAATCTATATCATTCTCAGTTTGCTGTATTTGTTCAGAGGTAGAAATGGTATCCAATTTTCTACTAACATTTTGTGCCACGTCATAAAATTGATGCTTGCTATCAAAAGCATATTGCAAACCAATTTCTAAAGCTTTTGTAGAATCTAACCGATAAGTGATAAATGAGCTAGCGCCAAGTCGTTTATAATGTGCATTTTGGTTTGACTGATAACCAATGTTAGAAGTAATTGTATCGTATTCATTATAATTTTTAAATACTAGAGTACTAGCAGTAATAACCTGAATTTTTTTCGACAAATATTTATATTGAATATTATTGTTACTATTAAAAGGTGAATACTTTTTTTCTAGGTTCTCATTATAGGAAAACTGCGGCGTAATATTATTAACGATGGCATTTTGCTGATTTTTTGTAATATCATCTTTATATGCATCAGTAGATATTTTGAGTGTTGATTTTGGATTAAATCGCAGCGTGTTATTTATTACCGCTAGGCGTGAGGCGTTAAATAATGTGCTACTAGCTACATTGCTATTTGTTGTGAACTCAGATTTTGTAAATAAGCCATTTTCATAAATGTAGTTAGGTATTATTGTATTGTCAAATTCATAATCTCTACTTTCAGCCGACCTATCGGTTGAAGTTATTTCTTCATAAAGGCTTTGCCCTAAATTGTTAGCGTTCAAAAGTATTAGCGTTTTTAATTTTGCTTTTAAGGCGAACAAATTGCCCGATAAGCCATATTTATCATCTATACCAACGCTTGGTTTTGCTTCGCCAAATACATTTATTCTATTACTATTTTTAAGCTTCAAATTCATTACCTGCTTTCTACTGTTAGATAAGCCCTTTAAAATAGGATTAATATTGTATTTATCTACCATTTCAACCTTGTCAACCATGTCAGGGTTAATATTTTTCGATATCAGCTTATAGTTTTTAGCTAATTGGTCGCCTTCTATTAAAATGTCTTCAATTGGTTTATTGTTATATAAAATATTGCCATTAGCATCAATATCAAAGCCAGGCATTTTTTTTAAAACATCTTCTAAATTAGCATCTAGTTTATTTTTAAATGCACCCACTGTAAAACTTGTTGTATCGCCACGCTGTGTTATAGGCTTATTTTTTACAATTACTTCCGATAAGGTTGCTAAATTTTGGTGCTTGATGATATTGCCTATATCTATTGTAGCTGATTTAGCTACAATAGATGTCATCGTATTGTAGTAGCCAATTATTTTAGTAGCTACGGTTATTGGTAGCCTATTAATACTATCATTTGCATAGCAAATTTTTTGCTTAAAAAAACCTTGGTTATTGGTAATAGCAAATTTTGTATGCCCTAAAAACGTTATTTCTACAATGGTAGATGGCAGAGGGTTGTAGCTTGTATCTACAACCTTACCAGTAATTTCAACACAAAACTGTGCATAGCTATTTATAGCCATTAAGCAGAAAAGCAAAAATATAATAGGTTTTAAAAACAAATTATTTATTTATAATTGTTAAGCTAGTCTCTATTTTTTTCTATAAAATACAATGCACTAGTTGATTTAACAGCAGTCAAGCCCGTTTTGTCAAAACCTTCTTGGCTTCTGATCATCGTTTCCATAGATTTTAACTGTTTTTTGTATTCGTTGTTTTTAAAACTAAAATACTCATCAAGACTTATTTTGGTACCCACTGGATAAAATGAACTCACCGTTTCAGTTGTAGGGTATTCAATACTTTCAACGTAAATTTTCACTTGATTTTTTGAATCGTATATGTTCATCACCAAGCCTGGTAAGCCATTAAACTTCCAAGGTGCATCAGTTATAGCTATATCGGTTGTAAACCAAGCCGTATAATCTCGTCCTCTAAAATGTGTAGTGGCTTTAATACACTTATAAGTTTTTATCATTGTAGTTTCGTCAGTAATTATCCAATTAATTTGTGGGGCTTTTTCCGCTGTAATTACATATTCATTGGTCATTTTTTCTCGTACAAAAATGGAATCATTAGCTTTATTATGAAAAACCATACTGCCTGCACTATCATACAGAATCCCCATTTTTATTTTCCCAGAACCTTCCACTTTATTGGCTATTAAATCTTCTATTTTTACTTGTTTCTCATTGTTATTATTTGGTGGCGCAGGTGGTTTTTTATAAAAACTATAATTGGAAGCAGCTTTATTGCCAATTAAAATGGCTTCTGCACCTATTGTATCACGTAATACCTTATTAGTATCTAGTTGAATACAATGCCTATAAATAATTTTATAATTCTTTGTTTGAGCGACAACTGTAATCGTGCTTAAAAAAAATAAGCCAAGCGTTAATTTAATTTTAGTCATATTTCTTGTGTTTAAAATTGTAAGTAAAGAATACTGCATTTTTAATACTGAGCTGTAAATGGAGATTTGTAAGAGTAACAAGTAACTGTTATTACATAATTGTAATAATCAGTTCCATCTGGCGCTGTACTTGCATATTCCCATGAACCTGATGCAAAACATAACCAAGGACGAGCAATTAATGCCTTGCTTTCATCAATTACTTCCGATTTTGCTGGTTCTGAATTTGGATTGGTATTTTTTGCATCAATTTGTAGTGTAATTGTTGCTTGTGCAATATTTTTTACATTAATAGATTTTGATGCCGCAAAAGTGTTGTTGCCAATAGCTGTTACACTTAACAGCAATGCGAATAAAATGAATTTTTTCATGGTTCTTTTTTTAATTGTTAAAGTTTGTTTTATTGTACTGTATTCTTTACTTACAGCTATAAAACTATCTGCACAATGACACACTAAAAATACGGGCTAGCCCTGTATTTTAATTATTCTACATTATTTTAACGGTTTATATACTTGTTTTTAACAAAATTCAGGGCTAGCCCGTATACCTTTATATAGCAGAAAAGCTAATTTTGTTTTTTATAATCCTAACTAATAGCGAGTATGATAAAAGTAATGGTGGTAGATGATAACAGCTATCAATTACAACAAATTGTAAAAATAGTAAACCAAATTTTGGGTTACCAAGTTATTACTACTGCTAAAGATGGTGTAGAAGCTATTAGGTATTTGGCTAATTCTAACAATTTACCGCATGTAATTATTTTAGATATTGAAATGCGCCCAATAGATGGTATAACCACAATGGATTTTATTAGCGAACATTTTTCTACAATAAAAGTAATTGGGTTTAGTAGCCATTTTAAGGGGCATGTTATTAGCGATATGTTTGCTTGCGGTGCTATGGGATATTTGTACAAAGGCGAAGTAATTGAAATGCCTTTTGCAAAGCAAATGAATATTCCTATTTATAAAACAAAAGAAGGTAAAGGGTTATTAGAAGTTGCACTAGAAAGTGTGGTACATAATATTCCTTATGTAGATGAACGTATGGATTTTGACATTTCTTTGCGAACACACTTAATAAATCAACGAAAAACATTGAAAAATGAATTAGAGAAGAAATACAAATTAACAAAAAAGCAAAAAGAAATAATTGGTCTAAACGTGTTTGAGGTAGACTATAAAACTATTGCAACTATTACAAATTCCTCGCCTAGAACTGTAGAAACCACTGTAAATAGTCTTTCAAAAAAGTTTGGGGTAAATAATGGTAAAGAAGGCGTTATGGCTTTTTGCATGCGTTTTGGTGCTACAATTATTGCAAGACTAGTAAATTAGTTTTCAATTACATCTCAACAATTTTTACATTCTGTTTGGTTTTGATGAAGGGCTTTGCACTACATTTGCTGCCTCAATAAGTTAACGCTTGTTAGTTTTATTGACGGTCGCTAAACTATTTTATATGATGCACAAATATTGGTGGAAAATACTAACAATAGTTCTTCTTTTATACGTGGGGTCTTACGGTTTTTTGGTCCCTGTACCTAATCCACCTGGTGTGCCACTGCAACAAAGTATTCGCAATTTATTTTTTCATGTACCTATGTGGATAGCCATGATGGTACTGCTCACTACCTCGCTTGTTTATGCCATTTTATATTTAAGAAATCCATCTGTAAAGTACGATATTTATTCATCTGCCTATGCCACTACAGGTACAGTGCTTGGGGTGCTAGGTATTACTACTGGTGCGGTTTGGGCCAATTATCAGTGGGGGCAACCTTGGAGCGGTGATCCAAAACAAAACGGTGCAGCCATTGCCATACTTATTTATCTGGCCTATTTTGTATTGCGTGGTAGCATGACCGATGATGAAAAACGAGCTAGAATAGGTGCTGTGTATAACATTTTTGCCTTTTTTATGCTGTTTCCTACGCTATGGATTTTGCCCCGCCTTACAGAGTCGTTGCACCCTGGTGGGCAAGGCAGTCAGGGTAATCCTGGTTTAAACCCTAAAGATTCTACCATGGCTATGCGTAGCGTTATGTACCCTGCATTTATTGGTTGGACGCTCTTAGGTGTGTGGATTACCACACTAAAAATTAGAACACAATTATTAATCGAGAAAAAACTATCCCATGAATAAATTACAACGTATTGGTGCTGTAATGGCGCTTGCTTTTATCACTGCTTTTGCCAATGCACAAACACCAGATAATAACGATGTGATGCGCAGCAACGGCAAAATTTATGTGGTATTGGCTGTGGTAATTATCATCATGATTGGCTTTTTTATTTACCTAATAAGTGTAGATAGAAAGCTGAGTAAATTGGAAAAACAATCCTAGTTCTTTAGCTTTTTTATTATGAGACCAGCTTAGGTACTACTATGTAGCTTTTGTTGCGAGTTTATGCTGAGTTTACGAAGTACCTACTGTAACATTTAGTTCTTTATTCAGCTTTTTACATATAGTTGCGGCTAAAAGCAGCAAAAATGCCGTTATGAACAGCAACAATGCAGTAAAGAGCAGCATGAACGCCGTTGTGAGCAGCAACAATGCTGTTAAAAGCAGCAATAATGCCGTTAAGAGCAGCATGAATGAAGCTCAGAGCAGCATGAATGAAGCTCAGAGCAGCAATAATGCAGCTCAGAGCAGCAATAATGCAGTTAAAAGCAGTATGAATGCCGTTGTGAGCAGCAATAATGCTGTTATGAGCAGCAACAATGCCGTTAAAAGCAGCATCGATGTAGGTGAGAGCAGCAATCATGAAGCTCAGAGCAGTATTATTGACAGAAAATGCACAATAGTTACCACTAATACTAGGTGAGAAAAGCTGAAAAGCGCACAGAACGTACAAGTGAGTGACACAACCGGTGCTTGGTTTTAGGTAGCCGCTGGTAACAAAAACATAACTACTTTTTTTATAACGATTGCTATATTTAATAATTAAAAATTGAAAGTCATGGTTGAAGCAAATTATAGCTTTTTCCACAGTGTGGAACAAAGTTTTGACAAAGCAGCAAAATTTACCAAGTGGGAAAAAGGCTTGCTAGAACAAATTAAAGCTTGTAATAGTATTTACAGCATGAAGTTTCCTGTAAAAATGGATGACGGTAGGATAGAGGTGATTGAGGCTTACAGGGTGCAACATAGTCAGCATAAAACCCCTTGTAAAGGTGGTATTCGTTTTAGTATGGCCGTAAACCAAGATGAGGTAATGGCGCTTGCAAGTTTAATGACCTACAAATGTGCTATTGTAAACGTACCATTTGGTGGCGGTAAGGGTGGTATTAAAATCAATCCTAAAGCACACAGTGCTTATGAGTTGGAAAAAATTACCCGCCGTTACACCAGCGAATTGGTAAAGAAAAACTTTATAGGCCCAGGTATAGATGTGCCTGCACCTGATTACGGTACTGGTGAACGTGAAATGGCTTGGATTGTAGATACTTACCAATCGTTAAAACCAGGTGAAATTGATAGTGCTGGTTGTGTTACTGGTAAGCCAGTATCGCAAGGTGGTGTGCGTGGTAGAAAAGAAGCCACTGGTTTGGGGGTGTTTTTTGGTATTCGTGAAGTGTGCAATATGCCAGACGTAATGGCAAAACTTGGCCTAACCACAGGTGTTGAAGGTAAAAAAGTAGTGGTGCAAGGTTTGGGTAATGTGGGTTATCACAGTGCTAAGTTTTTCCGTGAACATGGTGCTATTGTAGTGTCTATTGCAGAGTTTGAAGGTGCTATTTATAAAGAAGATGGTATTAACGAAGAAGAGTTGTTTCAACACAGAAAAGCAACTGGTTCTATTTTAAACTTCCCAGGTGCTACTAATTTGGCAAAAACTACTGATGCGTTAGAATTGGCTTGCGATATTTTAATTCCTGCTGCATTAGAAAACGTGATTAACGGTGACAATGCACCACGTGTACAAGCAAAAATTATTGGCGAAGCCGCAAATGGCCCCTTAACGCCAGAAGCTGATGAAGTGTTTGCACAAAAAGGAACTTTAGTAGTGCCAGATATGTATTTGAATGCAGGTGGTGTTACGGTAAGTTATTTTGAGTGGTTGAAAAACCTAAGCCATGTACGCTATGGTAGAATGGAAAAACGCTTTACAGAAAATATGAACCACCATATTTTATCGCAACTAGAAGACCTTACTGGTAAAAAAGTAAGCGATGCTGAGCGTAAATTTATAGAACATGGTGCTGATGAGGTAGACTTAGTACACAGTGGTCTTGAAGAAACCATGATTACTGCCACTAGAGAAATTATGGATATTTGGAAAGCCAACCCAGAGATACCAGATATGCGTACAGCAGCTTATGTATGTGCTATTAATAAAGTAGGTACAAGCTATACAGAGCTTGGTATTTTTCCTTAATAGATTTGAAGAAACAAATACACATAAAAAAGCCTCCAAAATTTTTGGAGGCTTTTTTATAATCAGTCAAGCAACTTATAAATGCGCTTGAATTTTTTTGTCTAATACGCTTTTTGGTACAGCACCAATTTGTTTGTCTACCACTTTACCACCTTTTACAAAAAGGATAGCAGGGATAGAAGTGATGCCATAATTCATACTGGTTTGTGGGTTCACGTCTACGTTTACTTTACCAATTTTTACTTTGCCTTCGTATTCTTTACTCAATTCTTCAATAACTGGTCCAATAGCACGACAAGGGCCACACCATTCTGCCCAAAAGTCAATAACACTTAATTGCTCGCTTTCTAAAACTTCAGCTTGGAAGTTTGCGTCTGTAAATTCTAAAGCCATGATTGTAAATTTTTGTTTATGATTGAGATGATTCTCCGTTTTTACTTGTTGAATGAATATCAAATATACCTCCAAAATTAAAAGGTGCTTATTTGACTTTTCCACCATTGTTATTTTAGACGCAGACTGTCATAAAAACTGACAGAGGGGCGTAAATAATTTTGCCAAAGGATAACTAGCATTAATAATGAAGCATTATTTACTTATTTTTACTAGCACTTAAATACTAGTTTATGCAAACAGTAACATTAGAAATTACAAACGACCTTGCAAAAGAAGTGTTACAAACATTAGAGGAAAAAGCATTTATCAGAATTATCGAAAAGCCCTTGTTCGATTCGCCTGCATTGCCTGGTAAAGCGTTGAATTTGCAAGCATTTAAAAACTGGATTGCCAATTCAGAAGTATCTCCCTCTATTAGCTTAAACGATGCAAAAGCTTTATGGCAAAAGAAAAGAAAGCAATTGATGCAAGCAGAGAAGTAAGAATTTCAGAAAATGCGCTTCAAAACATTGATGAGATTACTGGCTATATTGCCTTTGTAAAACAAGAACCTTTAAGTGCTGCAAAAGTTGGTGATGCGTTTTTCAATTTGTTTGAAAGAATTGGCGACAACCCTTTTGTTTTCAAAGAATGTCAACAATTACCCACTAAGACTAAAATTTACCGACAAGCAGTTTGCCATTCTTGGATAGTTGTTTATAAAATAGCTGCTACTGAAATTATTATACTAGGAATAATACATGGTGCTAGAAAACCTTCTAAGCTGCGTAAACTGAGAAATATTAAGTAAAATGAAGCGTTGATTTAAATAAACTCATTGTCTGTCTATCCTTTTAATGAACTAGCATTTGTTGCTTGCCTTAAAGGCTTGTATATTCGTACCATATTTTAGTCCTGTATGTACCAAGAAATCTATAAATACTTTGTTTTAAATAGAAAGATTAGCATTCCTGGCATTGGTAATTTTTCAGTAAATACCGATTCAGCTAAACTTGATTTTGTAACAGGTGTGTTACATGCGCCTCAGCCTAAAGTAGCATTTGAGAAAGGACAGCCTGCTATTGATAGACAGTTTTTTCAGTACTTATCTAAAGCATTAAATGTTGATGAAAAGCAAGCTGTGCAATCGTTTCAAGTATTTAGCCAATCTATAAAAGAGAATATTGATAGCAATAAACCTGTAGAATTACCAGGCATTGGTAAGTTACAAAAAGGCTATAGCGACGACGATATTTTGTTTACAGAAGAACATACTGCTACAACAGCCTATCTAAACGATATTAAATTAAGTTCGGCTACAGATAGTAAAGCCAACTTGGTAGAATTATATAAAACTGGCGACAATTTAATTATTACCGAAGAAACTGAAGATGATCGTCTTGAAATGATTATTAAAGAAAAAGACGAGGATTATTGGTGGGTATATGCGTTAATATTAGCACTAATGGGTGTAGGCGCTTTGTTGTACTATTACATTTAATGTTTCATTCTAATTTTAATGGCTGAAAGAATTCAACATCAGCATTGCCCAAGCTGCGGTAGTGTATCAATACAAAATTGTTTGTCTGCTAAAGATTATACAGTTAGTAACGAAGTATTTGATATTTGGCATTGCGATATTTGTTCACTAAGATTTACACAAGCCATACCTGCAGCAGAAGAAATAGGGCCTTATTACCAATCTACCAATTATGTATCGCACAGTGATACCAACGAAGGTTTAATTAATCGTTTGTACCACTTGGTAAGAAATTTTACGCTAAAAAGTAAATTGGCTTTATTAAAAGATGTAACAGGATTACAAACAGGCGCTTTGCTTGATGTAGGTGCGGGCACAGGTGCGTTTTCTAATATCATGGCTAACAAAGGCTGGCAGGTTATATCTTTAGAACCTGATGATACGGCTAGGAAAGTAGCTAAAGACAAATACCATTTAGACTTACAAAGCCCTTCTGATTTATATTATTTAGACAATAATCAATTTGATGCGATAGCTATGTGGCATGTGCTAGAGCATGTACATGACTTACAAGGCTATTTGAATAAATTTCACGACATTTTAAGACCAAATGGTAAGTTAGTAATTGCTGTACCAAACTTTACTAGCTACGATGCAACTTATTACGGCAGCAGTTGGGCTGCTTACGATGTGCCAAGACATTTGTACCATTTTTCACCCCAAAGTATTGATACGTTGGCTAAGCTAAAAGGCTTTACTGTAAAGGCTTACAAGCCTATGTGGTTTGATAGTTTTTATGTAAGTATGCTAAGTGAGCAATATAAAAATGGTAAAGGCAATTTAGTAGCTGCTTTCTTTCGAGGGTTAGTTTCAAATATAAAAACCATTGGCAATCCTAAAAATTGCAGTTCGGTTATTTATGTTTTAGCTAAAAAATAATGCATGCAGTAATCGCATAAAAAAGCCGTACTATTTAATAATGCTACGGCTTTTTGTATATTGACAATCACTTAAAACTTCACTTCAAATAGTTTTGGCCAATTTTTACCTGTAATAAAAAAGCGTCTAGCTGTACTATCGTAGGCAATACCATTAAGTACATCTGTGTTAGCCGCTTGTTCAGGAAAATATTTTTCTTTCATACCGCTAAAATCTGCTTTGCCTATTACTTTACCTGTTTCAGGATTGATTTTTACAATAATGTCTTTCTGCCAAACATTAGAATACAACTCACCATTTACCCATTCAAGTTCGTTAATCATTGCCATAGGACCATTATTATCTGTAACACTTACAATGTTTTTTACAGCAAATGTTTCTGGGTCTCTAAAGTAAAGTTTGTCGCCACCATTATTCATTATCAATTGCTTGCCATTATTTGTCAAGCCCCAACCTTCACCATCGTAGTCAAACTCTTTTAGTTTCGCAAATGTTTTTGCATCGTACACAAAGCATTTCTTTTCCTTGTAAGTTAATTGATAAATTTTGCCATTTAATAAAGTGCAACCTTCGCCAAAATATTTCTTATCAAGATTAATTTTCTTGATGTCGTTACCAGTTTTTAAATCTACATAAGCTAGTTTGCTACTACCGCTGTAATCTGAACTACCTGTACTTTCTAGCAATTTGCCATCATGCCATTCTAGACCTTCGGTAAAAGCACTTGTTTGGTGCGGATAAATATTAGTAACCGTGTAGCTAAGTGTTGGTGGCTCGTTGCTTACAACAGGTGCAGTTGTTTCGGTTGATTGTGAATCAGAATTGCCATTACAAGCTGCAAGTACAACAACTGATAAAAAGGGTAGAAGTATTTTTTTCATAAAATGTATTGCACGAATTACACGAATTTCTACTAATTATCTTGTTAAAATATTTGTATTCGTGTAATTCGTGACATTGCTTTAAAATTTGTGACATTGAATTTATACGTTAAATCTAAAATGCATTACGTCGCCATCTTTTACAATGTATTCTTTACCCTCAATGCGTAATCTGCCGTTATCTCTACAAGCAGCTTCGCTACCGTATTTTACAAAATCTTCGTAAGCAATTACCTCAGCTTTAATAAAACCTCTTTCAAAGTCGGTATGAATCACACCAGCAGCTTGCGGCGCTTTCCAGCCATGATGAATCGTCCAAGCCCTTACTTCTTGTACACCAGCAGTAAAGTAAGTATCAAGTTGCAACAATTTATAAGCCGATTGAATCAATCTATTTAAAGCAGGTTCAGTCATTTTATATTCTTCCATAAACATCTGCTTGTCATCTTCTGCTTCCATTTCAGCAATTTGTGCTTCTATGTTGTTGCACATTACTATCACTTGTGCACCTTCTTTTGTTGCAGCAGCAGCAAGGGCTTCAGAGTATTTATTGCCAGTATGCATGTTGGCTTCATCTACATTCGCTACATACAAAACTGGCTTCTCAGTCAATAAAAACAAATCAGCAATCGCTATTTTTTCTTCCTTGCTTAAATCTAATCCTCTAATGCTTTTACCTTGCTCTAAATGCGTTTTGCATTGTTGTAAAATCTCAACTTCAGCCTTTGCTTTTGGGTCGGTTTTAGCCATTTTCTCGCTACGTTGTAGCTTTCTTTCTACTGCTTCTAAGTCTTTCAATTGCAGCTCAGTATCAATAATTTCTTTATCGCTTACAGGGTTTATCGCACCTTCTTCACGCAACACATTTTCGTCTTCAAAGCATCTAATCACATGAATAATGGCATCAACTTCTTTAATGTTACCCAAAAATTTATTGCCCAAACCTTCACCTTTACTAGCGCCACGTACAAGGCCAGCAATGTCTACAATTTCCAATTGTGTAGGTACAATTCTATCTGGTTTTACTAGTTCAGCCAATTTTGTCATACGTTCATCTGGCACGTTTACCAAGCCCACATTGGGTTCTATAGTACAAAAACGATAGTTGCTAGCTTGTGCTTTGGCACTATTACTCACGGCATTAAACAAAGTCGATTTTCCAACATTTGGCAATCCTACAATTCCTGCTTGTAAACTCATAATATGTAACCCTCTTTCCCTAAAGGGAGGTTTTATTCTGAAAACTAAGGTTGTGTTACCAGCGCTAGTGCTACTATTAAGCGTCTGTTGCGTCGCACACTTGTACGTTCAGAACATTATTGAACAATAAATTTCGAGCCGCAAAAGTAAGATTTGACAGCAAAAACAATTTGCTTATTTTCAGCGTTCAAAATCACAAATACCAAATCACAAATCTCAAATTTTCCCAATGGCTTTAAGCAGAATTTGGAGTGCTTTTATACTTGTTGCATTTATAGTAGCTTTTGTAAAGTTTGTAACCATACCAGAAAAGAAAGACATTTTCACAGAAATGGTTACAGGCAAGCAAGGCGATACCTCGCTTACCAAAGTGGTAGATAGCGCCACTTTATCACCTGTAATTATTGCTGCGCTTAACAAAAATGGTAATTATAAAAACGGCGAAAACAAATACATCAAACAAGCCGAAGGCAAAGTATTAACCTACAAAGAGCAAGCTGCTGCAGGTGTTATTGCTACTTGCGATTCTGCTGTAACTATTTGTTTCAATTTGATAGGTGTAATGGCTTTGTTTATGGGCTTTTTAACCATTGCTGAAAAAGCAGGTGGTATGCGTTTGTTGGCTAAAATTATTGGCCCATTTTTCTCAAAGCTTTTTCCAGAAGTACCTAAAAATCATCCATCTATCGGTTATATGATGATGAATTTCTCGGCCAACTTACTCAATCTAGATAATGCAGCTACACCTTTTGGCATTAAAACCATGGAAAGCCTGCAAGAACTCAATCCTGAAAAAGAGAAAGCCACCAATGCACAGTTAATGTTTTTGTGTTTACATGCAGCAGGTCTTACGCTAGTACCTGTAACCATTATTGCTGCAAGAGCTTCTGTAAAGCCAGCAGCAGCAAGCCCTACGGATATTTTTGTGCCTTGTATGATAGCCACATTTGTAGCTACTATGGCCGCTATGATTATTGTAGCTGTTAAGCAGAAAATAAATTTATTACAGCCAGTTATTTTAGGTTGGGTGCTTGGTGCTACTGGTTTAATTACGTTATTGGTCTTCTACCTAAAGTCTTTAAATACAGATGGTGTACAACATTTTTCTAAGTTGCTGAGTAATGGTTTAATCCTATTCATTTTTGTAGCCATTATTGTAGGTGCACTGTATAAAAAAATAGACATTTTCAATGCTTTTGTTGATGGTGCAAAAGGAGGTTTTGAAACGGCTGTGAAAATTATTCCATACCTAGTAGGTATGTTGGTAGCAATAAGTTTGCTACGCACTAGCGGCACATTCGAAGTAATTATTGCAGGTATGAAATCGGTATTTGGTGCCCTTGGTGCAGATACACGTTTTGTAGATGGCTTGCCTACTGCTTTAATAAAACCTTTAAGTGGTGGTGGCGCAAGAGGCATGATGATAGACACAATGAATATTCATGGTGCAGATTCTTTTGCAGGTAGATTGGCTAGTGTGCTACAAGGCTCTTCAGATACAACGTTTTACGTTGTTGCTGTGTATTTTGGTTCGGTTGGTATCAAAAATACTCGTTACGCTATTAGCACCATGTTAATTGCAGATTTGGTAGGTATTATCACGTCTATCTTACTGTGCTATTTGTTTTTTGGTAATGCGTAATCTACTACATAGCCACAGTAGACACATCATTTTAAGCCAAACACTTTCATTAATAAATAACAAAGGCAAATAGAAAATCTATCTGCCTTTGAGCCTATGTGGTGAAAGAATTTTTACACCGATTTTCTTACATACTTGGTTAAAATCACAATCGTATCGCCTTCTATTTTGCCTTCTATTTGTTCTGCATTATCAGGCACTAGTCTTATTTTTCTTACGGTAGTGCCTTTTGGTGCGATAAAGTTGGCGCCTTTTACATTTAGGTTTTGTGTCAATATCACAGTATCACCTGTTTCTAATACCACACCAAAACTGTCTTTATGCACTATTACATTCGCAGCCATTTCTGCTTCTGCATTTGCCCATTCAATTACAGCTTCATCAAGGCTTACAGATGCTTTGGTTTCAGCGGCCCAATCTTCTGTAACATTACCTAGTATTTTGTAGCTTAACGCTTGTACAGCAGGTACTTCGCTCCAAATGCTACCTTCAAGGCAGCGCCAATGGTTGACATCGCTATAGTTATTGCTGCTTATTTGCCCAAAACAATTGGTACAAATCACTACTTGGTTATCCACTGAATCATCTGTTTTTGGTGGTACTGCATAAGCTACTAAATTGTCGTCACTACTGCATAGTTCGCAGATATTACCACTACGGGTTGCTAGGGTTGTAGGTATTGCCATGCGGCGAATGTAGGGTAAATGCAACGGTTTTTAAATTTTCACCACAGAGCAAAGAAGCAACGGAGAAGTAAATTGGACTTAAATATCTCTGTAATAAAGTTGTGAAATAAAATGCAACTTCTTTGCTCTGTATTTTACTAACCTAAAATAATTGGCCTTAATAAGATTCTTCTTCTGTTGCTTCTTGTAGCATTTTCTTAAACTGATGCACACCAATAAATAACGCTGCAATACAAGCTAGAGATAAAGTGACACCTAAATAGCTACCGCAAATAATACCATCAATTAAACTGTAAATAGCGCCTAGTAAAATAGCTGCTAAACAAAGTGCTGAGATAATGATTAAACGTCTCATAAGGCAAAGTTTTTTGGTGATGAATGTGACTAAGATGCAGTCAAGGAATTATTCCATAAAAGTTGCCATTTTTTATTTGGAATTATAAAAAATTTCCTGCCTAGGAAATTGAGATTTCCTGCTTAGGAAAATTATTTTCCTACCTAGGAAATTTCTATCGGCATACTAGGAAATTTTTGACGTCTTATCTGCGCTTTCATTTTTTGAAGAAAGACTGATCGCATTAAAATCAAAAGCTACAAACTTTTTTTCGTTTGCAATCGGTTTCAATGTAACATTGTGTTTTGTAATTAGTCACTTTTCAAATCACAATTATGTTATTGCTTGGTATAGATTTAGGTACATCTTCTATTAAAGTGTCAGTAGTAGATGCTGCTTCGCAAAAGACCATCGTGTCGGTACAGTATCCTGAAACAGAAACACCCATTATTGCAGTGCAACCAGGCTGGGCAGAGCAAGATCCTAATACTTGGTGGCAACATGTACAGCAGGCTATTTTAAAAGCGAATGCTTCTGGTACTTACAATCCTAAAGATGTTGCTGCTATTGGTATTGCTTATCAAATGCATGGTTTGGTGTGTGTAGATAAATCGCAAAATGTATTGCGTAACAGTATTATTTGGTGCGATAGTAGGGCAGTACCTTATGGCAATAAGGCATTTGACAGTATTGGTCACGATGTATGCTTGTCTAAATTATTAAACTCACCCGGCAATTTTACAGCTAGTAAGCTAGCTTGGGTAAAAGAAAACGAGCCAGCTATTTATGCGCAAATAGATAAAGTGATGTTGCCAGGTGATTTTATTGCTATGAAATTAACTGGCGACATTACTACATCGGCTTCTGCTTTATCAGAAGGCATTTTATGGGATTTTTCTACCAATACGATTTCTAAAGATGTGTTAGATTATTATGGTTTTGATGCGTCTTTATTTCCTACTGTTAAAGAGGTTTTTACAGACCACGGTAGGTTAAGCAGTGCAGTAGCAGATAGCTTAGGCTTGAGTAATAATATTCCTGTTACTTACAAAGCAGGTGACCAACCAAACAATGCGCTATCATTGAATGTGCTACAACCAGGTGAAGTAGCTGCAACGGCAGGTACATCTGGTGTAATTTATGGTGTAGGTGATGGTTTGGGTTATGATGAACAATCGAGAGTGAATGGTTTTGCCCACGTTAATCATACCGCAGAAAATACAAGAGTTGGTACGTTGTTATGTATTAATGGTACAGGTATTGCCAATAGTTTTACCAAAAGAATGTTGGCTTCGGATAAAAGTTACAATACTATTAACGACGAAGCCGCAAAAATTGCCATTGGCAGTAACGGCTTAAGTGTATTACCATTTGGCAATGGTGCAGAGCGTATTTTCAACAATACAATTGTAGGTGCACATTATCAAAACCTAGATTTTAATTTGCATTCACAAGCCCATGTTTTTCGTGCTGTGCAAGAAGGAATTGCCTGCTCGTTTAGGTACGGTTTAGATATTATGCGTAGCAATGGTATGCAGCCATCTGTAATTCGTGCTGGTAAGGCTAACTTGTTTTTAAGTTCGGTATTTGCAGAAGCATTTGTAAATGTGACCAATGTGCCTGTAGAATTGTACAACTGCGATGGTAGCGTAGGTGCAGCATTAGGTGCAGGTATTGGCGCCAATATTTTTGCCTCAGAAAAAGAAGCATTTGCCAATATGCAACCGCTACAATTAATAGAACCTACTGCTGTGGAAGCTTATAACACTGTTTATGACAATTGGAAACTGCTATTAGACAAACAGATTGGATAGGGTAAAATGATGCAGACAATACTCATAAAGTTTGGCTGCATCGTTTCTTTAATTAAACACTGGTTCAACTTTATAACCTTGTTTACGAAGCAAATAAATAACGCCATTTATACCGCCTAAATGCGCTGCGCCTACGGCAAAAAATGTAGGTTTTTCTTTCGCTTGGGCAATAATTACAGGTATCCAATTTTGATTACGGTTTTGCAACATCATTGCATCGTATTTACCAAATTCAGGGTCTTTGGTAGTTAGTTGTTGCATGGCATTTACATCTTTTGAAAGATATACTTTGCCTAATTCTGCAAATTGAAGTCTTGCACTATCTAAGTTGTACAGCATATTCTTTAGCATATCTGCTTGCACTTTAAAAGGTATCGTATCAAATACACGCATTTGGTACTCGATAGTTTCTAGCCCTATTAAATCCATACTTCTTTCTTTAGCCATGGTTTGAAAATGCTTTTCAAAACCATCAGGATTACATTTTAAGATGGCAGGAAATACAGCGCTCATTAGCAACATTGGCTTGGCTTTGCCCATTAAACTTAATGGCATGCCAGCTGTATTTTTAAAAATGGTATTCATGCTGTCGTAATCTGCTTTACCTACTAGTTTTTCTAATGAGCAAGTATCAGGCATCATCATACTTTTCATGGTTTTAGCCATCATGTTGGGGTCGTCTAAATCTATTTCAAGATATAGTTGTTTGCTTCTGTTGAATGCTGTTTTAATACTTGAATCTATCACAATTTGGTCGGGGCACATTACATGTATAGTGCCATATAGGTAAGACGCTTTTTTGATGTCTTTGCCTGAAATTTTCCATAATAGCGTTTTCTCAGTAGGTATTTGTGCAAATGAAAAAGCAGTAAAATAGCAGGTAGCAAAAAAAGCTATAACGTATTTCATAACTGTGAATTTGTAAGTAAAATTCACGTAAATGTTTCAATAAATCTATAAAATTAAAATGCCCCCAAAAAGTGGGGGCAAATGCGATGTAACTGGTTAAATGCTTAGGTACATCATAGGATTTTGATGGTCTTTCATCAAAGGATATAGAATAGAGATTTTAATTGCATTTAATATTACAACCACCTGGAAGCGCTTTTCCTGTTGGCTCTGCTGTGTATCCTGTAGATACGTCAGCCCATAAAAATTTTACTGTGTAATAATGATTGATTACTAATTGGTCACCTTTGCAGCAAGAAAAATCTTTTTCTTTTTTGTAGTGTTTACCGAACATGTTAGTGAATGGTGCTGTGATAGATGCTGTCACAACGATTGCAGAAACTGCAATGAAAGCAGTGTTAAGCTTTAGCTTTGTAAACATAGGATTTGGTTTTTGTAATTATGGATTTGTAGCCCAAAAGTACAACATTTTCAATTAAATACGCAGTCTTTTGTTAAAAAGTTTCTTTTTTAAATATTTTTTAAGCATTTTTTAAGGTTAGCTACGCAATAATTCTGAAAAACGTTATTTTTTTGTTTGATATACACCTACAAAGTAGCTTTTTAGAGAAACAATTCTTAATCTGTCCTTATCAATAAATGCTTTTCGGTATTCTTTAAAGTTGCCTTTTTTATCTGCAAAACCTATAATGCAACTCAAAGGCTCTTTACCACTCTGTAAAATTACCTTTGGCATAATACCAAAATTGGGTATCCCCAAAGAGTCTGTTACCGCAAGTTCTTTGTATTTTATACGCATATTGTATTTAAAGGTTTCTTTGGTTTCGTATACATCTACAGAAAATACCCACTTATTAAACTCATCTGGCACGTTTTTACTAAAGCTTGCAACTGCCTTTTGGTTAATAATCTTTCTAAAGTTTGATATTGTATCGTTTGTAATATAAGTAGTGGTGTCATTTGTATCTGACGATTGTAACTCATTGTTTTTGTTAGAATTACACGATGCTACAACCATGATAATCATACTTAAAAGCCCTAATTTTTTGATAGTCATATTCAATATTTTTGGCTAAAATTAAGATATATAGTTTAATGTGATAGTATTTGACATAAAAAATCCCATCTTTTTTAGATGGGATTTTTTATGAAATATATGAACAAGAATTATTTTTTTGCTGGTAAATACTGAATGTATTTTTTACTTTCTTCTGCTGAAAGCGTTTTGCCATTAATTGAAATAATACCGTTGTTGATGTTTAACTTAATATCATTGCCAGTAGCTAAACCATCTTTTTTAAGCGCTTCAATTAAAGCATCAGGCGATTTAGCTTCAGCATTTACAGTCACAGTACTATCAGTAACTGTTTCTTTGTTTACAATACTTACTTCTATTTTTTTAGTAGTAGGCACGCTAGCTTCGGTTTTATGCATTTGTGCAAGACTAGGCGCTATTACCAATGAAACAATAGACATCAATTTAATCAAGATATTCATTGATGGGCCAGAGGTATCTTTAAATGGATCGCCAACTGTATCACCAGTTACAGATGCTTTGTGCGGTTCAGATTTTTTGTAGTACATCTCACCATTTATCTCTACGCCTTTTTCAAAGCTTTTCTTAGCGTTATCCCAAGCACCACCAGCATTATTTTGAAAAATACCCATTAATACACCACTTACTGTAGCACCTGCTAAAAAGCCGCCTAAAGCTTCTGGACCTAAAATAAATCCAATTAATAATGGTGATATAATAGTGATGGCACCAGGCAACATCATCTTTTTCAAAGATGCTTCTGTAGAAATAGCCACACATTTATCATATTCTGGTTTTCCTGTTCCTTCCATAATACCAGGTATGGTTCTAAATTGGCGACGTACTTCTTCTACCATAGCCATTGCTGCTTCACCCACTGCACGAATGGCTAGTGAAGAGAAGATAAAAGGAATCATGCCACCTACAAAAAGCGCCGCTAACACATCTGCTTTATAAATATCAATGTGTTGATTGCTAGGCATAGCAACACCTACAAACGCAGCAAATAAAGCTAAAGACGTTAATGCAGCAGAAGCGATAGCAAAACCTTTACCACTTGCAGCAGTAGTGTTACCTACAGCATCTAATACGTCAGTTTTCTCACGAATTTCTGGCGGTAATTCGCTCATTTCTGCAATACCACCTGCATTATCTGCAATTGGGCCAAACGCATCAATAGCTAATTGCATACCCGTTGTTGCCATCATACCAGCAGCAGCAATGGCCACACCGTACAAACCAGCACAGGCAAATGAACCATAAATACCACCAGCTAATACTAGTATTGGTAAAAACGTACTTTCCATACCAATAGCCAAACCACCAATAATATTGGTAGCGTGGCCTGTTGCAGATTGACGAATAATACTCAACACAGGACGCTTACCCATAGCAGTGTAATATTCTGTAATAATGCTCATTAAAGCACCAACTACCAAGCCAACAGCAATAGCACCAATTACACCATTACGTGTAAATTCAAGCCCACGCAACGTCATGGTTTCTGGTAAAATATTGGTTACTAGAAAATAACAGGCAACAGCAGTTAACACCATTGAACCCCAGTTACCCATGTTCAACGCATTTTGTACTGCATGCGTGCTGATACCAGCAGAATCGCTGATGCGCACAAAAAAAGTACCTATAATTGATAATAAAATACCTACACCTGCAATTACCATTGGTAGCAATATTGGAGATAAGCCACCAAAGGCATCTATCAATTTTCCACCAGTTGCATTGGTCACTTCTTGGCCAAGTACCATAGTTGCCAATACAGTAGCCACATAGCTACCAAATAAATCAGCACCCATACCGGCCACATCACCTACATTATCACCCACATTATCTGCAATAGTTGCAGGGTTTCTTGGATCATCTTCTGGTATACCTGCTTCTACTTTACCTACTAAGTCTGCACCTACATCGGCAGCTTTGGTATAAATACCACCACCAACACGTGCAAATAGTGCAATTGATTCAGCACCCAATGAAAAGCCTGTTAATACTTCAATGGTGCGCAACATACCTGCGGCATCACCATCTGGTGAAAAGAAATGCTTTAATATTAAGAACAAACCACCAAGACCAAGAACCGCCAAGCCAGATACACCTAAGCCCATAACAGCACCACCAGTAAATGATACGTTTAGTGCTTTTGATAAGCTTGTTTTAGCAGCCTCAGCAGTACGAACGTTAGCTTTAGTGGCTACTTTCATACCTATGTAGCCTGCCGTTGCACTAAATACTGCACCAATAACAAAAGAGATTGCAATGCTCCAATGACTGCCTTCATTTTTGGTAGCCATAAAACCTAATAGTAATGCAACAATAACCACAAAATAGCCTAAAATTTTCCACTCTGCCTTCAAGAAAGCCATTGCACCTTCAGCTATATAGGTGCTTATTTCTTTCATCCTGTCGTTACCTGCGGGTTGCTTAGAAACCCAACTAAATTTGAGTAAAGTGTACAAGAGACCAACAATGCCCATTGCTGGCACGGCATAAAAAAACAAATTGTTCATACGCAAGTTTTCGTTTTAGAGATTTAGTTTTTGTAAGGATTTCAAAAGTAGGGGAAACATGTATGCAATATGCAATCGTTTACGAAAAATGTTAAAAAGTTGCAAATATGGTAAGGTTTGCGGTTAATAATACCGTAAGAACTCATCAGATAATGGTATTATTTAATTGCCTAAAAAAGCTATTCTATCGTTTTGGTAGTATCAACAACACCAGTAAATACAGATGACATTTTGCTTGCAGCGTAAATATTTCTATTGAATTTATTGCCCAAAATAATAATGGTAGCTGTGTCTTTAATTAATCTTTGAAAAACAGAATTATTGCCATGCCACCAACCGTTGTGGTACACAATCGTTTGGTCGGGTTTAGTGATTAAGCGCCAGCCAAGGCCATAATTATGTTCGCCTCTTTTCTCGTTGCTGTAGCCTGCAAAAGCCATCTCTAAAGTTTTTGGGCTTACAAATTTGCCTGCATATAAGGCTTTATCCCATTGCAACAAATCTCTTACGGTACTGTACACATTTTTATCTCCATACACACAATCTAGCTTGTCAAACCTAAAAGGTGCCCAATTTGGCTGGTACGATGGATGATAATTAGCCGTATCTTTTTTACTAAATACAAAACTACTTTTCATGCCTAGTGGTACAAATACACTATCCATCATGTAGCGAGGAAAATCTTGTGCTGTTACTTTTTCTACTATTAAAGCCAATAAAGCATAGTTGGTATTACAGTAGCGAAAAAATCTATCAGGTGTTCCTTCAAGGGCAATTTTATGATCAATCATGTATTGCAACACATCGTTATTGCTAGCAATGCCTTTAAAGCCTGCTTGCCTGTTGGTTACTACACGTCTTACACTGATTGTTTTACCTTTTTTGTTCTTTTTTCTAATAATTTCTACGGTGTTACCGCCATCCATAAAATGCACATAATTGGCTAAGGCACTTCTATGAGTCAATAAGTTTTTAATGGTAATATTAGCATAAGGAAACGTTGGTAAATATTGCTGTACATTATCTTCAATGTTTAGTTTACCTTGTTCCATTAGGTGCAATATCACCATGGCAGTAAAGGTTTTAGAAGTAGAAGCTATATGAAAAGGTGTGGTAGCTGTAATGCTGTCTTTGGTTTTATAATCGTACAAACCATGATAATCTTCAAATACAATTTCGCCATTTTTTGCTGCTATTATGGCACCATTAAAACCTTTTTGTAATAGCATTGATTGATACAACGGTGCTATAAGCGATGCATAATATTCTTTTTCCTTTGGTGTAATTGGTGCAAAACTTACTGCTTTTGCTATGGTTTTTGTGGTATGATTAGTAGGGGTGTTGCTACAAGCTAAAACTAAAAAAGAGAGAACCGGAATTATCTTAAATTTCTGCATCAGACACTATTTTTACACTTGCGGCAAATATAGGGGTTGCTATTTGCGCATTTGAAATTTGAAGTTTAGAATTTTGAATTTCAGTAACTACTATCGCTTCTTTAAATTTCGCTACAATAAGTTTAGATTTTAGTAAACTAATTGTAAAATATTCAAGAAAAAGGCTAGTATTCTTTAAGAATTTGTAATTATTTTCAAATTGGCTAAATGATTTCTAATTTATTTATTTTTGCGCCATGAGTAAGCAAGAATTGACCAGCTATCCAAAAGAAAAGATTAAGATTTTATTCTTAGAAAACATTAGCGATAAAGCGGTTCAAAAGTTTAAAGAAAATGGCTACACCAATGTCACCAAACTTGGTGGCGCATTAAGTGAAGACGAGTTAATAAAAGCAGTAAAAGATGTTCACTTACTAGGTATTCGTTCCAAAACACAAATCACCAAAAAGGTTTTAGATAGTGCCGCAAAATTGCAAGCCATTGGTTGCTTTTGTATTGGTACCAATCAGGTAAATTTAAAAGAAGCTACCAAACAAGGTATCACCGTTTTTAATGCACCTTACAGCAATACACGTAGCGTGGCAGAGTTAGTAATTGGCTTAAGCATCATGTTGATTCGCAGAATACCAGACAAAAACGCGGCTGCGCACAAAGGCATTTGGAACAAAGAAGCCAAAGGTAGCTTTGAAATGCGTGGTAAAACCCTTGGTATTATTGGCTATGGTAGCATTGGTTCTCAGCTAAGTATTATGGCCGAAAGCCTTGGTATGAAAGTGCGTTTTTACGATACTGAAACCAAATTGCCACTTGGTAATGCCATTGCCTGCAAAACATTAAAAGATTTGGTAAGCACTTCTGATATTATTTCTTTACACGTACCAGAAACAGCGCAAACCAAAAACTTAATCAATAAAAACAACCTTAAGCATTTTAAGCAAGGTTCTATTTTAATTAACTATGCCCGTGGCGAAGTAGTTGATTTAGATGCTTTGGCAAAATGCTTAAAAGATGGGCAGTTGAGTGGCGCTGCAATTGATGTTTTCCCTTGGGAGCCAGAAAAAAATGGCGATACATTTACCACACCATTGCAAGGTTTAAGCAATGTGATTTTAACCCCACACATTGGCGGTAGCACCGAGGAAGCGCAAGAAAATATTGGTGACGATGTGAGCAATAAATTGTTCCAATATCTTGAAAAAGGTATTACCAACGGCTCTGTAACCTTGCCTGCTATTGGCTTGCCACCGGTTGAAGGTGCGCATCGTATTTTGCATATTCACAACAATGTACCAGGTGTTTTAAGCGCTATCAATACTGAGTTAAGTAAGCACCACATCAATATTGTGGGCCAATACTTAAAAACCAACGACGATATTGGTTATGTGGTGTTAGACGTAGATAAAAAACTATCAAAACAAGCAGCAGAACTATTGCGCAATGTAAA
The DNA here is from genome assembly GCF_056745525.1 of Parasediminibacterium sp. HNIBRBA5674. Classification (NCBI taxonomy): domain Bacteria; kingdom Pseudomonadati; phylum Bacteroidota; class Chitinophagia; order Chitinophagales; family Chitinophagaceae; genus Parasediminibacterium; species Parasediminibacterium sp. HNIBRBA5674. The sequence goes on from NZ_JBQWIE010000015.1 coordinate 63,416, forward strand.
AGAAACTATCAAAGTGCGTATGTTGTACTAGTATTTTCTTTGTGTTACCAGCAGTTGTATTGCTATTTAGCTGCTGTTGCGTCCACACTTGTACGTTCTAATCGCTTTGCAGCTTTTTTATAAGAATCAATAAATGTTAAATAACCCAAGCCATTCGGCTTGGGTTATTTGTGCTATTAGATTTGCCAATGTTTTAACAAAAGCATTTGTGTAAACAAAACGGTATTTGTGGGTTTGCTGAGTAAAAAACAAAGCGTAAGTGCTTTCTCCAAAATACTTGCTCAAAAAATTAATAATAAATTAATTTTACCGGCTTAACCCTCCTTAATGTTATCGAGAATTACTGCTTTCTTACCTACTTATTATCGTGTTTGGCTGTCTTTTACTGTTACTTTCTTTTTGGTAAGGCTTTACGAATATTGTTTACTAGCTTCTAAATTTTTTGTGCCACATGCTTATACTTATGAGCTTGTGGGTGTATTGTATGATGTGTGGGCTGCTTGCATAATTGGTATGTTATTACTATTACCTTATTTGTTATTGAGCCTTATTAATAAGCACTTTACCAAAGCTGTATTGCAAATAGTACATGTGTTGCTGTTAATGATGTACATCGCTTTAATCATCACTTTCTCTGAGAGAAATACCCCATTTGACCATGAATTTTTTACCAGAAGTAGACACGAATCTTGGTTTACTACCAAGCAAATGATGACGAGTGGCATTACGGTGTACTTACCTTTTGTTGTATACATTACAGGCTATTTTCTGTTGTACCAATGGTGGCTTCGCAAAATGAATGTTAGTGGAAAAGTAATTGTGGCTTTTGTTGGTATCACTGCTTGTAGCACTGTTGGTATAAAGTATTCTAATCCATCTGAAAGTACTTTTAAGCAAACGGCTGCTTATTATTTAACCAGCAATAAATTAAGCTTTTGGGCATACGATAGCTACCACTATTTTGCTACCAAGGGGCAGTTTGATGCAAGTAACCTTACAGCAGAACAATTGCAATCAGAGATTCAATTTTACCAACAAAACCAACCTCTTCAGTTTACCAGCCAAGAGTATCCGTTGTTGCGTAAAAACAATGATAAAGATGTGCTAGGTAGCTTCTTTAATCTTGATACTACCACACCACCCAATATTGTGTTGCTAGTGGTAGAAGGCTTGTCTCGTGACTTTAGCGGCCGCAATGCTTATGCTAGTAGCTTCACACCGTTTTTAGATTCTTTGGCTACAAAAAGCCTAGCTTGGGATAATTTTTTAAGTACCGCACCGGGCACTTTTGCAGCGCATCCTGCTTTGTCTGGTTCGTTGCCTTATGGTAGAAGGGGTTTCTCTCTCATAGGTACAATGCCTAACCATTTATCATTGATAAAACTGTTGCGTAGCAATGGCTATAAGACTAACTTTCTGGTAGGCTTTAATCCAGACTTTGATAATATGGGCGGCTATATTCGCCTGCAAGGCACCGACTTTATGCTGTCTAAATATGGAGCAAAGTACAAGCAAATGGGTATGGGTAAAGAAGGTTGGTCTATGGGCTACCCTGATGATGCTTTATATAGCCGTGCCTTTGAAGTAATGGACTCTTTAAACTTCGAACCCTACTTTAATATTTATCATACAGGCACTACGCACATGCCTTACTTGTTTGAGCAAAAGCCGCAGTACGAGAAGTTGTTTGACAAAAAAATGAAAACCTTAGCCGTATCGGCTGACATGAAGAAAACGCTGAAAAGCTGTAAAGATGTGCTGGTAACTTTTATGTTTTCTGATGATTGTATCAGACAGTTTTTTAAAGACTATGCTAAGCGACCTGAATATAAAAACACCATCTTTTTTATTACGGGTGATCATCATATTGGGTCTTTTCCTTCCACTGGTGATATAGACGATTACCATGTGCCTTTGATAGTATATTCGCCTATGTTAAAAGCGCCTAAGCGCTTTTTATCGGTTAATTCTCACAACAATATTGCGCCTACTATTACATCGCTGTTGCTTAATAATTACAAGCTGCCTTATCAGCCAAAAGAAGTGAACTGGATGGGTGGTGTACTAGATACAAGCACGCAGTTTCGTAATATTCATGCTATGCCGTTTATGGCTTGGAGCCGTGAAATTAACGACTACATTTACAAAGAGTACCTGCTATCTGGTACGCAATTGTACAAGTTAACGCCTGATTTACTGCAAGTGCCTTACGAAAATGACAGCCTTAAAAAGCATATTACCCAACTGCTTAATAATTTTAAATTAATCAACTCGTATGTGTGTGACAATAACAAGATTTTTCCTGTGAGCCAAAACCCTGCGATAGGCGAGAAGCAGTTGTTGTACGAATTTAACGAGCCACAGCAGCATAACTTTTACACCAAAAGTTCTGATACGGCTGTAATGCCTATTTTTAAAATACCAGATGGCTATAAGAACTTGTACATAGAAATGACAGGCGATGTAAACCTGCTAACCGAGTGCGAAGAAAATGAAAATCCTGCCTTGCGTTTTGGATTGGTAGATACGAAAGACGACGGTAAAAACTACGTGTACTGGAGTAACCGCAACATCTTTTTAATGAACAACGATTTTAAAATTAGGCAGTGGAATCATGTATCTACCAACGATTTGTTTTCGTTAAATGACTACCGCCAATACCACCATTTGGTATTTGAACTAGCCATTTACACACAATTGCTACCCATGAATGTGCAAATGAAAAACTTGAACGTGAAAGTGTTTGGGGTAAAGTAAAGTGGAACTGCTAGGTGTGGTAAAATAGTGTACGTAAACTCGTTGTGTAATAAAATGGAAGCCTTACGCTGAGTGGTAAGTGGTGGAAACTACACCGATTCAAGGGAATGATTTAATATGTCAAATTGCTATGTATAATAAAACTGCCAATTACTTTCATATTTTGTGTCAAAGTTTTCTTTGCTTTCAAAGTCTAGGCTAATATCATTAAAACTAGAAATTTTCAAGTCAAGATATTTTTCTACCAATACAAAGTATTCCTCTTTCATCTTTTGGTAAATAGGCAAATTCTTATTGTCGTCAATTTGGTTATTTGTATAAAGCCAAACAGTCAACCACCGCTATGCACTTGCCATACATTACCCTTTACATAAGAATGTAAAAATGATTTCAAAATGTCTTCCGGTATATACTTACCCATTAAATCGTTTTTGTAGTTAATGATTGTCTGGTTGTGTCATAAGAAATTTGTTTCGCTCTCGGTGTAAAGCTTTGCCTAGGTAGTTCTTAATCACGAAGAATTTGCTACGGTAAATGTAAATAAATCAATCCTTTTCTGCTAGTAGAGTCTCTTTAGTTTAGTGCTAAGTGCTTTAAACTACAACGAGTTAGGAAGATTATGCAGAAACTATAAATCGCTAATGGAATCAGCAGAAAAAAATAACGAAACTTTCTGCTATAAAACTATTATTCTATAAAGTTTAAACAGGCACATAAAGTTAAAGAAAATACAAGCAATAAGCTTGGCACGGTTTTATAACAAGATGGGTACATTGAAAAAATGAACAATGAAAAAAGCACTATTTCTATTATTAGGTTCAGCACTTACTATAAGCGCCATGGCACAAGTACCTACACAAACTACACCTACAAAAAAAGCTGCTGAAAAAGCAGTGGTTAAAGATGTAAAGGAGTTAAAAGAAGCTCGTAAAGAGCGTAATACTGATATTGCATATGGTAGGCTTAAATCTGCTAGTGCAGAACAAAAGCATATTAATGCACACCGTAAACATTTGAATGCTAACAAAAAGCACTTAAAAAATAAAGGTGTAACTACACCAGTTGAAGATGCAAAAGCAAAAGTAAAATCTTAGTATTACATCATTTACAAATAAGGCTCGCAAAAATTGCGAGCCTTATTATTTTAAACTAGTTTTTGACGCATTACAAAGTCGCCAAATGTTTCTTTTTTCTTTCTGTCTTTTTTATATTGGCCAAATAAAATGTCAAGCTCTTGTATAATAGCGGTCTCGTCTAGTTGTTCTTTGTATTTGGTGTTTAGTCTTGTGCCTTCTCTATCGCCACCAATGTGTAAGTTATAATGCCCAGCCGATGTACCTACTAAACCAATTTCTGCTGCATAAGGCCTTGCACAACCATTAGGGCAGCCCGTCATGCGAATAACGATGTCGTCTTTTTCAAGTTTGTATTTCGCCAATAACGGATCTACTTTGCTAATTAATGCTGGTAAATAACGTTGCGCTTCTGCCAATGCCAAAGGGCAAGTTGGTAAAGCCACACAGGCCATCGAATTTATCCGCAAGCCAGTTAAATTGCTTTGCTTTTCTATAATCTGATACTCGTTTAGCAATGCCTCTACCACATCCTTATCAGCTTCTGCTATATCGCTTAAAATCAGGTTTTGATTACTCGTAAATCTGAATGTGCATTTACCAGCTTCTGCTATTGCTAGCAAGGCAGATTTTAATGGATAATCATTCTCATCCGTCACTCTACCATGTTCTACAAATAAGGTATAGTGCCATTTGTCTTGATAATCTTTTACCCAACCGTACTCATCTTTTCTTGCAGTAAATGTCACTTCTTTGGCAGGCTCAAGTGCAAAGCCAATGCGACTTTCAAGCTCTTTGGTAAAAGCTTCCACACCCATTTTGTCAAGTGTATATTTCAAGCGGGCTAGCTTTCTATCAGCACGGTTGCCAAAATCTCTTTGTATAGTTAATACTTCATAAACGGCTTTCAAAGTTTTTTCTTCTGTATCGGTAAAGCCAATTACGGTTGCCAATCTTGGATAGGTATTCGGGTTGCCATGCGTAGCCGATAAACCGCCACCAACAGCTATGTTGAAGCCCTTGAGCTCGTTGTTTTCTATGATGGCTATTAACCCCAAATCGTTGGTTAAAACGTCTACCTCATTGTTAGGTGGTATGGCTATACCAATTTTAAATTTACGAGGTAAGTATCTGTCTTGATACAATGGGTCGGCCTCATTAATTTCTGCAATCTTTTCTTCATCTAGCCATATCTCATAGTAAGCCCTTGTTTTAGGCAACAATAGCTGACTAATTTTATCTGCATAAGCATGTACTTGCGCATGAATAGGCGATTGGTGTGGGTGCGATGCACAAGCCACATTTCTATTCACATCACCACAAGCGGCAATAGAATCTAAACCTACCTGACTAAAACTTTGTAGCGTAGGTTTGATGGCACTTTTTAAAATGCCATGCAATTGTATCGTTTGCCTTGTGGTAATTTTAATAACACCAGTTGAATACTTGCCAGCAATATGATGCGCAGCCACCCACTGTGGCGCAGTAATTAAACCGCCAGGTATGCGCATCCTTACCATAAAAGAATACAATTTATCTAGCTTTTTCTCGGCACGTTCTTCACGCAAGTCACGGTCATCTTGCTCGTACATACCATGAAACTTTACCAATGCATGGTCGTCTTCACGCACAGCACCAGTAATCTCGTCTTGCAAGCTTTCACGCAGCGTACCACGCAGCCCTTGACTTCTCAGTTTTATATGTTCTACCGCAGATAATTGTTGTTTTTCCATGTTGCCCCTAACCCCTAAAGGGGGATTTTAATATCGATTTGCATCGATGAATGAATATTATTTTGGTTACCAGCAATAACGCTTTTATCAACGTCTGTTGCAAGTTCATGCTGAGTTTACGAAGCACCTATTTGTACGTTTGTCACTTTATGCAGCTTTTATTGTAGCGTAGTTTTAACCACAACGGCACAAAGTTTCACAACGCTTTATTCTTGTAAAAAGAGCTTTGGCTAAAGCCAAGTTCGATTTTGTTTTAACCCAAGCTTTAAAGCTTGGGTTAGTTATGTTTGTAACTTGGCTTTAGCCAAAGTTTATCTACGCTTAAATGCTCAATACACATTCTATAGTTGCAGTGTGCGACGCAACTAAAGTTTAATGCTTGTTCTAGCGCTCGTTACATAAAAACACTTCGCTTTCATTCACTATTCACCACTAACTATTCACTAATAAAGGTCTTCCATATATCGCAACTCATCCTTCATTTTCTCAAAGTATTCTGCCGCTTGTTCTTCTGTTTTATTGCCCTGCTCTTTGATGATTTGAACCAGCGTGTGTTCTACATCTTTACCCATTGGGTTTTTAGTGCCAGCAAGGTACACAACGGCACCGTTATCTATCCATTCGTACAGTTCTTTTGCTTGCTGCAACATGCGATGCTGTACATATACTTTCTCTTCTTGGTCTCTACTAAATGCCAAACTGATTTTGGTTAACACACCTGTGCTGTACCAGTTTTGCCACTCGGTTTGGTATGAGAAATCGGTGGTAAAATGTTGGTCACCAAAAAACAACCAGTTGCGTCCAGTAGCGCCAGTGGCATCACGTTCGGCCACAAAAGCACGAAACGGCGCAATACCAGTGCCAGGGCCAATCATAATGATGTCTTTGGTTGGTTCTACCAGCTTGAAACGCTTGTTTGGCTGTATAAAAAAGTTAAGCTGTGTATCGGGCTTTTGCAACGATAAATAGCGAGAACACAATCCAAATTTCTGCACACCATCTACTTCAAAAACATCTTTCGCTACGGTTAAGTGTACCTCACCAGTATGTGCAATTGGTGACGATGCAATGGTGTACAAACGTGGTGGTATGGCATTTAAAATACCAAGCACTTCTTCAAATTGTTCGCCACTTTTTACCGGATAAATTTTTAGTAAATCCAATAAATCCATACGTACAATTGGTATCTCTTGCCCAATAATAGCAGCGTATTTTTTGATGGTATTTTCTTGTAAGTAAGCAATGTTGGCTTTCTTAGTTAATACGTTCAATATCGTGTCAGACTCTTTCTTAAACTCAACAATTTTCTCTTGATTAATGCCTACGATTGTTAGAATTTCTATTGCAACTTCTAAGTCATTTTCTGGCACTACACCAAGCGAATTACCACATTCGTACTCAATATCGTCTGCAATAATTTCTATGTGATGGGTTTGTTTATTGCTACCGCTACCATTTAAGTTAATGTTGGCAGCAATAGTACCTGTGTAAGTTTTTTTAGTAGTTACACGCTTAGCAGGTGCAGCCACAACAGCAGGTGTAGGCGCAACAACAGCAGTAGGTGCATTGATGGTTTGTAACACTTGGTTAAACCATTCATTTGCCTCAGTATCGTAATCTAAATCACACTTTTTTAAAGGCGCAAATCGTGTAGCACCAAGCTTTTCAAATTGTGCATCTACATCTTCACCAGTTTTGCAAAACATAGGATAAGAGGTATCGCCAAGAGCCAAAACACCGTACTTCATTTTAGGCACGGTAAAACCATTTTGGTGAATATGGTCGTAGAATTTTTTGGCACCAACAGGTGGTTCGCCATCACCTTGCGTACTGATAACCGTAACAAAATAGTCTTCTTTTGCAAGGTCAGCTAAACGATATTGATCCAGGCTTACCAACTTAGCATTAATGCCTACTTTTTTTGCTTTAGCAGCAAAGTCAGAAGCGAGTTTTTTTGAGTTGCCAGTTTCTGTACCATAAGCAATGGTTACCTTTCGCGAAGCGACACTAGCATGTGCAGCAATAGGTGCTGTGCTGGTAGTGCCAATGCTTAATTTGCCAGCAATATAGCCATGTATCCACGTTAACTCTTCCTTTGAAAGCGTTGCTATCAAAGCGTTCCATTGCTGTAGTCTTGCTTCATCCAACATAAAAAAATCTATTTTTTATTGTCATGCTGAGGAACGAAGCATCTAACGATTTTCGATTAGACCCTTCCTTCGTCAGGGTGACAGTTATTTTGCTGTCAGTTCTTTAAAAATGCTACCATCAGTTGCTGCGGTTTCAAACCATTTAAACTGATGATGTAAGCTTACCACTTCACCCACAATTACCAAACTAGGCGAGCTAAATTGGATGTCTTTAAAGTCGGCGGCGCATTTTTGCAATGTGCTAATGCTTACTTTTTGGTGAGGCGTGGTAGCTTGTTCTATTACGGCTATTGGTGTGTTTTTCTTAGGTGCATAGCGGGTAAGTAATTCTGCTAAATAGCCCACATTTTTCGATGCCATATAAAACACCAAAGTGTCTTCAGTTGCAGCCAAGTAACGCCATTTTTCAGGGCGATAATTAGTGCTAGGGTTAAACGTTATCCATTGAACACCTTGGGCAAAACTTCTAGCCGTTAAAGGAATACCTGTGTAGGCTGAAGCCCCTGCAGCAGCGGTAATGCCGGGTATAATTTCAAAAGGAATGTCTTTATCAAGCAACGCATACAACTCGTCAAGTACATTGCTAAAAAAGGCAACATCGCCACCTTTTAAACGCAATACACGCTTGCCTTTTAAAGCATGTGCTACTATTAAAGCGTTTATTTCATCTTGCGTATAAGAGGCATCGTTATAGGCTTGTTTACCAGCAATAATTACTTCTACATCTTTAAGAGCATTATTGGTAATGATATCAGGATTTACCAAGCGGTCGCTAATAATAACATCGGCAATAGCTAGTTGCTTTTGCAGTTTAATGGTAATTAATTCTGCATCGCCTGGCCCTGCACCTGCTATTACCACGTAGCCTTTGGTTGATATGTTGTTGCTTGCTTGCATGTTTTACTTTACCACATAGGCACAAAGACACATAGAGTCGTTTTATTGCTTTGTTGTTTAATTACATAGTTTTTAAACCCAGTTTACTTTGTGCCTATCTGTCTATGTGGTTAATATGTATTTTAGAATAAACCTTCAATTGATAAATATCTTTCGCCTGTATCGTAGTTAAACGTTAACACCGTTGCACCCTCAGGTATGTCAGCAAGTTTCTTAGCCACTGCTGCTAACGATGCACCAGTAGAAACACCCACTAAAATACCTTCTTCTTTAGCTATGCGTTGTGCGTAGGTATATGCTTCATCTTTACTTACTTGAATAACACCGTCTAAAATCTCAGTGTTTAAAATAGATGGTACAAAACCTGCACCAATACCTTGTAATGGGTGAGGGCCTGGTGCACCACCACTTAATACTGGCGATAATTCTGGCTCAACAGCAAATACTTTTAGGTTAGGAAATTTTGCTTTTAAAACTTCTGCAACACCTGTAATGTGACCACCTGTACCTACACCAGTAATAATATAATCAAGCCCATCAGGAAAATCAGCAGCAATTTCTAATGCTGTGGTTTGGCGGTGAATCTCACTGTTAGCAGGATTATCAAATTGTTGAGGCATCCACGCATTTGGTGTGCTAGCAGTTAATTCCGTAGCTTTTGCAATAGCGCCTTTCATGCCTAATTCTCTTGGTGTTAGTACAAATTCAGCACCATATAAAGCCATTAAACGTCTACGTTCAATGCTCATACTTTCTGGCATTACTAAAATAATTTTATAGCCTTTTACAGCCGCCACCAATGCTAAACCAATGCCTGTGTTGCCAGATGTAGGTTCGATGATTACACTATCTTTATTTAGTAAACCTTTTTCTTCAGCATCTTCAATCATTGCAAGCGCAATACGATCTTTAATGCTTGAGCCTGGGTTTGTTTTTTCTAGTTTTATATATACTTGGTGCTTACTGCCAAACAACTTGTTGATTTGTACATGAGGTGTATTACCAATGGTTTGTAGAATGTTAGTTGCTTTCATAATCTATGATTAAAAATGATTGAATGATTATATGACAAAATTTAAAACTTCAGAAAAATCATAACTGCCTTTTACAGTGATTTCGCTTTTATGGTACACAATTGAAAATGCTTCTACGCTATTTGTAAGCCAAACATTACCGCCAATGGTAGAATCATGACCAATAACTGTTTTGCCACCAAGTATGGTAGCACCGCTGTATATCACCACATTATCTTGAATAGTTGGGTGACGTTTTTTGCTAGCACTTGCTTTATTTACATTCAAAGCACCAAGTGTTACGCCTTGATAAATTTTTACATTATTACCAATAATGGCTGTTTCGCCAATAACAATACCAGTGCCATGGTCTATTGTAAAACGTTCACCAATGGTTGCGCCAGGATGAATATCAATACCAGTTTTACTATGTGCATATTCTGATAGCAAACGAGGTAAGGTTGGTATTTTTTGCGTGTGTAATTGATGCGCTATGCGATGTACAGCTGTTGCGTAAAAACCAGGGTATGCCACCAATACTTCCTCAATAGAAGTTGCTGCTGGGTCAAACTCTAAAGTGGCATTAGCATCCTTAATCAATTGATTGTACAGAGTAGGTAATACTTCAAAGAAAATCTCAGTATTTTTCTCTACTAGTTCTTTACTTTTCAGTAAATCAAATAGTATTACCTCAAACGTACTTTTATGATTTTGATAGCGCTGTAAAAGCGTTTCTGCTGTATGAAATTTCTCTCTACATGAAGCAAATAAAAACGTAAATAAATCATCAATAAATTGCTCGGTTAGTTCCTTGTCAGGAAAGTTGCCAAAGCAGTTTTTATTGCGCTCAAGTAATTGTTGTATGAAGTTACTATCAGTCATTATCTATTGTTAATTATTGAATCATGCAAGCACCAACTGTTACATTACTTGTCTCGTCTATTAAAATAGCGCCGCCATTTACACGCAAATTTTTATAGCTGTCAAATGCAACAGGTATAGCTGTTTTAATGGTTGCTTTTACAATATCGTTCAAGCCAGCGCTTTCTATATTTTCTTCCTTCTCAAGTGTGTTTACGTTCAGTTTGTACGCAATGTCTTTTACTACACTTCTTACTCTTGTACTGTTTATTTGAAGTAAGTATTTTTTACCAGCAGTTAATGGTTTGCTATCCATCCAACACAATACTACTTCTAATTCTTGCTCAACTTGTGGTAAGTCTTTATCGTTCACAATCACATCACCACGGCTCACATCTACATCATCTGCTAGGTGCAGAATGATACTTTGCGGTGCAAATGCTTCTGCTACTTCTTTACCACCCAATTCAATTTTTGATACTTTGCTTTTTACGCCAGAAGGCAGCACTGTAATGCTATCACCAACTTTATAAATACCGCTGATAATTTTACCTGCATAGCCTCTATAATCGTGCAATTCTTCTGTTTGTGGACGCACCACATATTGCACAGGAAAACGACTATTAGTAAGATTAATATCATCTGCAATAGATACATTTTCTAAATGGTTTAACAAGGTATCGCCTTCATACCAAGGTAAGTTGGTAGATCTGTCAACAAGATTGTCACCATTTAAGGCGCTAATTGGTATGTAAGTAACATCTTTAATGCCTAGTTGCTTTGCTAGTTCTGCATAATCAATCAAAATGTTGTTGTACACATCTTGCGAATATTCAACCAAATCCATCTTGTTTACAGCCACCACAACATGTGGAATATTTAGCAAAGAAGCAATAATAGAATGTCTTCTCGTTTGTTCAATAACCCCTTTTCTAGCGTCAATCAAAATGATGATGAGCTCAGAGTTTGAAGCACCAGTTACCATGTTTCTAGTGTACTGAATATGGCCAGGTGCATCTGCAATAATGAACTTACGTTTTGGCGTAGAAAAATATTTGTAAGCCACGTCAATCGTAATGCCTTGCTCTCTTTCAGCACGCAAACCATCGGTTAATAAAGCCAAGTCAATCTCACCATCTTCACGGTTTTTGGTTTGCTTTTCTATTGCTTCAAGGTGGTCTATCATAATGCTTTTGCTGTCATACAATAAACGACCAATTAAGGTGCTTTTTCCATCATCTACACTGCCTGCGGTTATAAATCTTAGTAAGTCCATATGCTTTATTACGATGTACGTTTTTTCTTTTTTGTAATCAACTTTTGTTTTCCAATTTAGCATCGTTGCGTCGCACACTGCAACGGTTTGATACTTTATTGAGCTTTATCTAAGCGTAGTTTTATCGCCTAGAAATAACCATTCTTTTTACGATCTTCCATGGCAGCTTCACTCACTTTATCATCAATTCTTGTTTCGCCACGTTCACTTGTTTTGGTAGCAATTATTTCATTGATAATATCGTCAATACTGCTTGCATCGCTTTCTACGGCTGCAGTACAAGTCATATCACCAACGGTACGGTAACGTACTTTTTTTACAGAAACTTTATCGTTTGGTTCTAACTGGATAAACTCTGACATTGCCACATATTGACCCTCAAATTCCAACACTTCTCTATCATGTGCAAAGTAGATAGAAGGCAAAACGATGTTTTCTCTTTTGATATAATTCCAAATGTCCAATTCTGTCCAGTTGCTAATAGGAAACACACGAACGTTTTCGCCTTTGTCTATTTTGCCGTTGTAAATATTCCACAATTCAGGGCGTTGCAATTTTGGGTTCCATTGTCCAAACTCGTCACGAACCGAAAAAATTCTTTCTTTAGCTCTTGCTTTTTCTTCATCACGTCTTGCACCACCAATACAAGCATCAAACTTAAATTCTTCAATAGTATCCAATAAAGTATAGGTTTGTAAAGCATTACGGCTTGCAAACTTGCCTTTTGGTTCGGTTAAATTTTTAGCTTTAATAGTATCTTCTACATTGCGTACAATTAATCTTTCACCAAGATCATTCGCCAATTTATCACGATAATCCAACGCTTCTTGAAAGTTGTGACCAGTATCTATATGTACCAATGGAAAAGGAAATTTTCCTGGACGAAATGCTTTTAATGCCAAATGCACCAATACAATCGAATCTTTACCACCAGAAAACAATAGGGCAGGACGTTCAAATTGACCAGCCACTTCTCTCATAATGTGGATGGATTCTGATTCTAATTGGTCTAAATAATCTAATCTGTAATTGCTCATAATACGCTTTGTAATTGTGATAATCGAATGGTAAAAATCATCTTAACTGACTATTGCCCATTCACTATTGACTTATTGATGTACATGCAAGCCGCATTCTTTTTTGCTTGCGTCTTCCCACCACCAGCGGCCAGCTCTAAAATCTTCGCCAGGTTTTACAGCTCTTGTACAAGGTAAACAGCCAATACTTACAAAGCCTCTGTCGTGCAAAGGATTATATGGTATATTATGTTTGCTGATTGCCTCCTTCACTTGCTCGGTGGTATAGTGTAATAAAGGATGATATTTAATAATATTGTTACTTTCGTCCCATTCTAGCATTTCCAAGTTTTCTCTATCAGGTGAATGTTCTGCTCTTAAACCAGTTACCCAAACTTCATTACCAGCCAAAGCTCTTTTTAGCGGCTCTACTTTTCTAATATAGCAGCAACTTTTTCTGTTTTCTACACTTTCGTAAAAAGAATTGGGGCCTTTTTCTGCAACAAAATTTTGTAGTGCTTCGGCTTGAGGATAATAGGCTTTAATATGCGTATTGTAACGTTCGTTTGTGCTGTTCCAAACGCTATAAGTCTCTGAAAATAAACGACCTGTGTCTAATGTAAAAATGCTAATCGGTAATTGATTAGCTAGTATTTCGTGGCTGATTAATTGGTCTTCAAAACTAAAACTTGAAGAAAAAGTAACCTTCCCAGAAAATTTATTTGCAAGTAATTCCAAACTTTCCCTTACTTTTAACCCACCAATTTGGTAGACTAATGATGTAAGGTCGATTGAATTGTTATTTGACATTTAATTTTTAATTTTTTTGTTATGACTTTTTTTGAGAGAAGTAGTAGCTAAAAGTGTTTCTAAGATTATATTTTATGCATGCAACAGCACCGTTTATATAGATTAGTATGTAGGAATTTTGTTTGCATAAAAAGAAACTCTACTTGTTTGGTAGGCGAAGATAGGGGATGCCATTTAATTTCCCATAGCAAAATGAGAAAATGGTTGCGTTTTTCTACTTTTTTAATTTAAATGCCTCACACACCCACAAGTTATGCCAATATGATATTGACATGTAACTGATAATACAATAACATGATAATAGTCGGTTATTAGAATACGCTTGTAAAATAAATTAAATATGATAAGATGAGTTTGACAAGAAAATTCCAGTGTTACGTTTTTTTCCTTCATGCTGTGCGTAGCGTCTTATTAGAATTTCTAAAAATTATATGAATAAACTAGCTAATTTATTTATTGGCAAAAATGTTAATCTCTTTTACGCAATTACTACTGTTTTGATTAACAAACTAACGTTTCGGTGTGCTATTAATGATTTTTTAATGTGCTAAACCCTTTTAAGCGGTTGCGCCAATCTACTTTTGACAAAATCAAAATACTGCACTATCATTCATCAATCACAAATAGAACTTATTAGATGCCTACAAATAGGGGATACTCAAGCGTTCAATAAGTTGTATCAAGCGTTTTATAAAATTGTGTTTGCTAATATTTTTAAGCTTATAAAAAATCAAAATGAAGCGGAAGAAATATTACAGGACGTGTTTGTTGCCTTATGGCAAAATAGAGATAAAATAGATGCATCGCAATCATTACTAGGCTGGTTAATAGTAGTTAGCTACAATAAGTCAATCAATTTTCTGGAAAAACGTGTACAAATAGCATTAGCTAATACCACTAATAATTTACCCATTAACCAGAGTGAGGTAATAAATATTGACCATGAAATAGTGGAACAGCAGTTAGCTATTTTTAATGAGGCTGTTGAAAATTTGCCATTACGAAAAAGGCAGGCATTTATTCTTTGTAAGCTAGAAGGCAAAACTTATGAAGAAGCCGCAAATATTCTTGGTATATCTACTAATACCGTAAAAGAGCATGTACATTTTGCTTTTAAATTAATAAAAGCGTATTCACAAAAAGCATCTCTTAATAGTGCCTGCACAGCTTTTTTACTGTACACTTTGTACAAATAATTTTTGGTAACAATTACATAACATTTCTATACCCTACTATTGTTGCTTGGTCCTGTATTTAAGATATACATATAGACCATGGAAGAAATAGTACAATTGATTGAAAAATTTTGGAATAATACTGCAACAACCGCAGAGTTGCAACTTTTGCAACGCTTACTCCAACTTCATAGGCAAGATTTTGAAACTTATTTTGTAAATCAATACCATCTTATTGATGAGCAAATTGCCGAACGCATCTCACAATATAGAGCATCAGAATTACTCGAAGGCATCCATCAACAAATAGAGCAATTAGGCGAAACTAAAGTAGAAGCACCTTCTAAATTTGTATCAATCAATTATTGGTATCGTATGGCAGGCGCTATTGCTGCATGTGCCATATTAATTGTTGGTATATTTTTAGTAGTTAATCAACAATCACAAAAGTTAAAAGATACTGCCAAAGTTTCTACGGTTGTTCCTCAAGGTTTAGTTGGTAATACAAACAATACCAATGCTAAACAAAAAATAATGCTTACTGATGGTTCTGTAATTGAATTATATCCTAATAGTTCGCTTTCATACAATCAACCATTTATCAATAACAAAAGAGAGATTAACTTGGTAGGTACTGCCATTTTTAAGGTTGCGAAAGACAAAACAAAGCCCTTTACTGTGTATGCAAATGGTATAGCTACCACGGCATTAGGCACTACTTTTAAAGTAATTGGTAACCAAGCATCTGTAAATGTGCAACTATATGAAGGTAAGGTGGTGATAAAGAAAATAGGGGTTGCGGGTAAAGAAAAATATCTATTACCTAGCCAGCAGCTAGTATATAACCTTATAACAGACCTAGCTACAATTACTAGTATTAATAATGCAACATTGCCACTTATAAATAGTACAACAGCAAAAGCTAATAACAAGCTACAAAATGCTAATAAAGCTGCCAAATCCCTATTATTTAAAGCACAGCCTTTTACCGAAGTAATTGCACAGCTAGAAAAGCAATACAACACTACCATTAAAATTGAGGCTTCAACTGTAAACACAATTAATGTAACTGCAGAATTCACAGAAACGGATGCGTTGATAGACATTTTAAATACAATATGCGGTATCAACGGTTTATCTGTAACCCAACAAGGCAATACTTATATTATTAAATAAAAAAGAGAAGTAGTAAATGAAACTTGTAAATAAAATGACCAAAAAAATGAGAGATAGAAGTTCTACAATAGCAATGCGCAAAGAAATTATTTATTTGTTACTTACTATAATGTGTATTACAAATGTAGGCAAAGCACAAAGTGGTAATGCAGCAATTGGGATAGTTAAAAACGAAGCAGGTACAGTATTACCATCCATTAATGTAACCGTAAAAAACAACAAAACAAAGTTTAGTGCCAGTACTATTACCGATGAAAAAGGGATGTTTAAATTTGCAAAATTGCCCATTGGCACAGGTTTTACCTTCAATTTTTCAAATATTGGTTATCAATCGCAAGAGTTTACTGGTTATCAGGTTAAAGAAGGTGAAACGATAACATTATTGGTAAAAATGAAGGAAGCTGTTGATAACCTTTCTGATGTGGTAGTAGTAGGATACGGCTCTCAACAAAAAAATGCAGTGTCTGGTGCTATTGGCAGCATAAAAGGCGATGATATTTCAGGGCAGCCAGTTACAGGTTTTGACAAAGCCATAGCTGGCAAAGTAGCTGGTGTGCAAATATTACAAAGTAATGGTACACCTGGTACTAGCTCTACCATACGCATTAGAGGTACTGGCTCTATTACAGCAGGTAACGACCCACTTATTGTGGTGGATGGCGTGCCTTTAGATAGATTAAGCATTGCATTTGAAACCATTAACCAAAACGATATTGCCTCTATAGAGGTATTGAAGGATGCAGCCGCTTCAGCTATTTATGGATCTCGTGGCTCTAACGGTGTGTTGTTGATTACTACAAAACAAGGCGAAGCAGGAAAATTAAAAATAAGCTACAACGCTTTTGGTGGCTATCAAGAAGTAACCAAAAAAATATCAATGATGGATGCGTATCAGTACGCAGCACTTAGTAAAGATGGGCATGATAACGCCTATTTAGATTTAACACCTACTGGCACAGCCGCTGATCCAGATAATATAAGATCACAAGGTTTTATGCGAACGCCATTAGAATTGTATCCTTACTTACAAGGTGTACAGGGGCTTACAAATACTAATTGGCAAGATGAAATTTTTAGAAAAGCATTTACCACCAACCACACCTTAAGCTTATCAGGCGGAAATCAAAATGTAAAATATTTTATTTCTGGCAATTACCTAAATCAAGATGGAACTATTATCAACTCTGGTTATAAACGATATTCACTGCGTACCAATCTTGATATAAAGTCCAACAAGTTCAAGTTCGGTATCAATTTTAGCCCGTCTTTTTCATCACGTAAACGAGTAAATTCAGATGATACTTACTCAAATCAAGGCATTGTATCATCTGCGTTGCAAATGACCCCAGTTTGGTCTGTTTACAATCCCGATGGATCTTATAATTTTCAAGGCAATGGTTATTGGCGTATTGGTACCGATTATCAGCACAACGAGATTTTAAACCCGGTTGCAGTTGCCAACCTCATTAAAGATGATATTTTTAATGTAAATATTATTGGCAAAGTTTATGCAGATTATGAGTTTGTAAAAAACCTACATTACAATGTATCGGTTGGTGGTGTGTATAGCACTTCACGTAACGATTATTACAGACCCTCAACTTTACCATCACTCGGTGCAGCTTTTTTTACTGCGGCATCAAACCCAACAGCTCGCTCCAGTTCAAACCTTAACTATAACTGGGTGGTAGAGCAAACACTTAATTACAAGGCAAAATATAAAAAGCATCATTTTACTGGCTTGGCAGGTTTTACATCGCAACGTGACTATATCAGTAGCTACAGCGTTAATGCTACCAATTTTCCTAACGATTTAATTACAACGGTTAGCGGTGGTCAGGCTTCTGGCGTAGGTGGCTCTATTAATGAGTGGTCACTTATTTCTTATTTACTGCGTTTACAGTACGATTATGCTGGTAAATATTTTCTTACAGCCTCTACTCGTACAGATGGATCCTCAAGGTTTGGTGTAGATAACAAATGGGGGAATTTTCCATCGGTTTCTGCTGCTTGGAAGTTGAATAGTGAAAATTTTTTTAGAAAAATGTCTTTTTTAAGTAACCTGAAGTTAAGAGCAAGTTATGGGCTTACGGGTAATTTTAATATTGGCAACTACGAATCTATTAGCCTATTAACAAGTGCCAATTATATTTTAGGTAGTAATATTAACAATTTAGGCTTAATAACCAATAATGTAACCAACAAAAACCTAGGTTGGGAAAAAAACTACATGTTTAATGCAGGGTTAGATGCAGGTTTTTTTGGTCAAAAATTAACCCTTGAACTAAACTATTATCGTGGTATTACAAAAGATTTATTATTAAATACACCAGTGCCAGCCACTACAGGCTTTTTAACCGCTAGGCAAAATGTAGGCAGTGTTATAAACTCTGGTATTGAGGCATCGGTTACAACCAACCACAATATTGGTAATTTTCATGTAAAAGTAAATGCCAATATTTCGGCCAATAAAAACGAGGTTGCATCGCTTGGACCAAATAATACACCTATTATTCAAACTGCTGGTACCAGCAACACCTACTTTATTACACAAGTGGGCAGTGCCATCGGCTCGTACTATTTGCTTAACAAAATAGGTATTTACAACACAGCAGCCG
Organism: Parasediminibacterium sp. HNIBRBA5674; assembly: GCF_056745525.1. Classification (NCBI taxonomy): domain Bacteria; kingdom Pseudomonadati; phylum Bacteroidota; class Chitinophagia; order Chitinophagales; family Chitinophagaceae; genus Parasediminibacterium; species Parasediminibacterium sp. HNIBRBA5674. The sequence goes on from NZ_JBQWIE010000015.1 coordinate 81,971, forward strand.
ATTTAGCAAAGTATCCTGCATTTGCAAGTTCAAGGGCAGGTGATTTTAGGTTTGAGGATGTAGATGGTGATGGCATTTTAGATGTAGATAAAGACAGGAAGATTGTAGGTAAATATTTCCCAGATTACACATTTGGCGGCAATATTTCTATTGATTACAAAGGTTTTGATGTGTCAGCAACATTTCAAGGCTCGCAAGGCTACCAAATTGTAAATCTTCAAAAAAGATACCTTTCTAACCTTGAAGGTAACTTTAATAATACAGTAGATGGTATTAATCGTTGGCGTTCTGAAGCCAATCCTGGTAATGGTCAGTTAAGCCGTGCCAATAGAAAATCTACTGGTAATAATGGTCGTACATCAACTTATCATGTAGAAGATGGCTCATACGTTAGGCTACAAAACATAAATATTGCCTACAATTTACCTGTAAAGCTTTGTAGCAAGCTTGGTATTGCCAACGTTAAGTTTTACATCAGTGGTCAAAATCTTTATACGTGGACAAATTACTCGGGCTACAATCCAGAAGTAAACCTTTACGGAAATTCTGACGCCCTAACCCCAGGCGTAGATTATGGTGCTTATCCACTTGCCAAAACATTTGTATTTGGTACCAATATTAACTTTTAATACCACCAACAATGAAAAATAAATTAATTATCTCTCTCTCTCTGATCATCATCTTGGTAAGTTGTAAAAAAGATTTTTTAGAAATTGCTCCCCAATCATCAGCCAATGCTGAAACGTTTTATATAACAGCAGCCGACTATAACGCCGCACTTACTGGCTGCTACGCTACCACTAAAGATTATTTTAACACTTTGATAGAAATGACGGGCTATCGCTCAGATGAGTTGGCGCTTATTTCGCCAACGGCTGGTACACAGGATAGATACGATATAGACAAATTTGTAGACAAACCTGCCAATACTATTATTACCAATGCGTGGACAATGTTTTACAATGGTATTGAACGTTGTAACGAGGTGACAAGCCGTATTGGCAATGCTGCAATTAGCGATAGCCTTAAAAAAAGGTACGATGGTGAAGCTAAGTTTTTACGAGCCTTAAATTATTATTACGTAGCTCAGTTTTGGGGTAATGCGCCCATTATTTCGCAACCTATAAGCCCATCTGTAGCATTAACCATTGGCAGGGCAGATGTAGCTCAAGTGTACAGCTTTATTGAGCAAGATTTAATAACAGCCATACAAAATTTACCCAAAACTTATACAACTAACGATGCAGGTAGGGCAACAAATGGTGCAGCATTGGCACTATTGGCCAAAGTGTATTTAGCACAAAAAAAATATGTACAAGCCAACGATGTATTGAATACCCTTATTGCTCAAAACACATACCAATTACTTGCCTCAACTGCTTTGGTATTTGATGTTAATAATAAGCTGAATAAAGAAGTAATTTATGCTGTGCGCTACAATAAAGAATCTACTGGTAGTAGTCATGGTTTGTGGCTATCTACAACCGACACAGTATCTGCTACAGCTATTTCTAAATCGCTAATTAACGCTTATAGTGTTTCTGATAACAGACGAAATTTAATCAGATTTACCAAACAAGGTAATGTATTTGCTTTGAATAAATTTTTTGATATCCCATCTACCACCACAAAAAATGCAGGAAACGACTTAATTCTTTTACGCTATGCAGATGTATTATTAATGCAAGCAGAAGTATTAAACGAAATTGGATATGTTGCTAATAGTACTGCTTTTCAGTCATTAAATGCTATCAGAACAAGAGCAGGTTTAGCAGCTTACACTACCACCAATTTACCAGATCAACCAAGCTTTAGGAATGCTATTTATCAAGAGCGTCGTTTAGAATTTGCCATAGAAATGCATAGATGGTTCGATTTATTAAGAACTAATACCGCCAAAGTACAAATTGGATTAAATGAACTGATAACCATACAAGATTATCAATCATTATTTCCTATTCCTTCATCTGAAATACAGAAATACAATAACCCTAGCTTATTTGGCCAAAACCCTGGCTATAACTAAACACTATAAACAACACTAAATAAATTGAAATGAAAAAAATTGTAACTTTTATTGTAGGTATTGGCTTTGTTATGGGTGCATTTGCACAAAATTTTAATCCCGCCAACTTGGTAGTTTTTAGGGCAGGCGATGGCACGGCCTCAATCGCAACCAATATAGCAGCACCTATTTTTTTAGATGAATTTACAACTACAGGTACCTTAGTACAAAGTGTAGCATTGCCCAAAACTACTGTTGGTAGCAACAAAAGAATATTTACCAGTGGCACATCTACCAGCGAAGGGCAAATTACACGCTCAGTAAACGGCTTATACATTTTTGCAGTTGGTTACGATGCAGATTCTGCCTCTTTTGGTACTGGAACTACTAGCTTATCTGGCTCAGCATCTGCCACTACTAACCGTATTGTTGCAAGAATAGATAATTCTAAAAATATTAATACCGCTACTGCACTCACAGATTTCGCATCGGGTGCCAATGCTCGGTCTTGCGTCTCAGACGATGGCACTAATATTTGGTGTGTTGGTGGTAGCGGTGGCGTTATTTACAATACCATCGGGTCTACCGCAGCATCTACAGTGGTTGCAAATACCACTACCAATCTTAGAACCATCAATATTTTTAACGGGCAATTATACATAAGCACAGGCTCAGGTACAGGCCGTGTAGCCACTGTAGGTGCAGGCTTATCTACCACTAGTGGACAAGCGATTACCCCACTTGTGGGCATTTCTAGTACCAATTTAAATAGCCCTTACCAATTTTTGTTGTTTGATATGGATGCCACAGTAGCTGGGCCAGACGTGCTGTACTTAGTAGATGATGCCACCACCACACCGGGTATTAGAAAATACTCTTTAGTAGGTGGTACTTGGGTAAATAATGGTGTGGTAGATGCTACGGTAGGTTATCGTGGGTTAGCTGGTGCTACAACTGGTAGTACGGTAAATTTATTTGCCGTAAAAAATGCCAATGCGCTTATTTCTTTAATAGATGCTTCTGGCTATAATGGCAACTTTACAGCAACACCTACTACTTTAGCTACTGCACCTACTGGTACGGCTTTTAGAGGTGTATGCTTTGCACCATCTGCCACTGCGTTACCATTAAATTTATTATCGTTTAATGCTGCTAAAGTAGCCAACCAAGTAAACCTTTGGTGGAGTACTAGTAACGAAATAAACACAGCAGCTTTTGATGTAGAACAAAGCGCCAACAGTATTGATTTCTATACCGTAGGTACTGTTGTTTCTAAAAATACTACCCAGTTAAACAGCTACCAACACTCGGTTTCTGCAAAAAATGGTTATAATTATTATAGGCTAAAAATGATGGATAAAGACGGTAAATTTACTTACAGCCCAGTTGTAAAAATAGATGATGCCAGCACCGTTGCCAATCTATCTATTTACCCAAACCCTGCTACAAATAGTATTGCGATAAACCACTTACCAGCGAGCTACAATTCAACCATTAGTATTACAGATGCTGCAGGAAGAGTACTTGTAAAAAAACTAGTTGCAACTAATGAGCAAGCAACAAGTATAAATGTTAGTGACTTAAGCCAAGGCAGCTATTTCGCAACATTTAGCAATGGCAACAATGCCTTGCAAACAGTGGGTTTTATAAAAAAATAGAACGCTGGTTTAATTAACAATTTTAGCACTACGGCTTGGCAAAAATTTGAAAAACTATTAAACAAACATACTAATTGTTGGTTGCAGCAATGCACATTGGCAAACTTAAAAAATGGCAAAAATGCTAGAAAATAAAACACACAAAAAAAAGGCTGTTATTGGGTTTCTGCTACCGCTTTTATTGTGGGTGCAAGTAAGTTTTACGCAAAATTTTTCTAGCAATTACCAATTTTTAAAAAGCAAATCTTATGTGCAGGATAAAATTTTTTATTTGTTTACGTTAATAGAAAATTTGCCCGCCGTAGCTGCCATTTTTAAAACTGATACTGCTTTGGTTGGCATAAAAAACAACCGCCTAAAACTGCTGGCAAATGCAGCAACCACTTGTAAAGAAAATGTGACTTGCCATGTAAATAACCTGCAATGGCAAAGCCAAGATGTGGCCGCTGTTGGCAATGTTTTAGTAAGGCTTTTTAGGCAGCAACCAGCCGTAAAACAAATGGTGGCAAAGCACATGCGGCCATCGGGGTATTACCAAAAATACCAAGATGATACCGATGAATTTTTGTTGGTAAAAGCTTGGCAGGATGTAGCACAGGGTATGAACTTAATAATGAAAACCTATGCGTTAGGTATTAAACCAAAATATCCTTTAATAGATTCTGCCAGCTACGATTTGGCAACTCTTATTTACCGAGAAAATATAAATATTGTGGTTACGGTTTTAAATGAGTTATCAACCCAATTGCCACTGTTTTATCAGCCATCGCTAAATTTTTCGTTGCAGTTGTTAGATGTAAATATGAGGGATGAAGCCGCAAGGTTTGAGCCATTGACAACCGCCAATAAAAAAGTAATAGCATATTTGCCCACTGTAAAATGGCAGCAATTTAAATACAATGCTATACTAATTCCGGGTGCTGGGCCAGATATTGATAAAGCAGCAATTGATCCTTGGGCAAAAAGCAGGATACAAATTGCGGTAGATAGATTTAATAAAAAATTGGCACCCATTATCATTGTTTCTGGTGGGTTTGTAAAGCCATTTCAAACACCATTTTGCGAAGGGCTTGAAATGAAGAAATACCTAATGCAGCAGTTTAAAATACCAGAAGAGTGCATTATTTTAGAACCATTTGCAAGGCACACCACTACCAATATTCGCAATGCCGTAAGGTTAATGTATCGCTACAAAATACCTGTTGCAAAAACCACATTGGTTATAAGCGATATGTACCAAACTAAAACCATGCAAAGCGAAAAATTTAAACAACGCTGCCTTACAGAATTGGGGTATTATCCATTTGTATCTATACTACCTATTGGCATTTTTGAAACTGAATTTTTAGCCGCAAAAATAGCTTTGCATGTAGACAGTTTAGACCCATTAGACCCATAAAAAAATACCTAAAAAAATGAAAAATAACTTATTGCTAATTTGCCTGTTTGGCACTTTTGTTTCGTATGGGCAAACCCAAAAACAAAGCATTGTTTTTTGTGGTGATGATAAATTAACAGTGGCTAATTATACCATGTCGTCAGATAGTGTACCCGCTATTGTATGGCAATGGCAACCGAAGTTTTCAACTGAATTACCAAGGCTATTTAGAGAAAAATATTTGCGAACATTAGATGAGTGTAAGCCAATCAATGATGGTAAAGATTTTTTAGTTACCTCATCTAAAGGGGCTGTAGCATTGGTAAACAGGGCTAGCAACAAAACCACATTTTACGCCCAAGCACCCAATGCACACTCTGCCGAATTATTACCCAATCGTAAAATTGCAGTGGCATTATCTACGGCTGATAATGGCAATGCGATACAAATATTCGACCTTAATAAATCGGATGTAGTATTATGTAGCGATAATTTTTATGCAGCACATGGTGTTATTTGGGATGATGAAAAACAGGTATTATATGCCTTAGGGTACGATGAATTAAGGGTATATCAAATAGAAGATTTAGCGACAAATAAACCATCGTTAAAAAAAATAGAGAGTTATAAAATACCCGACCGTTCTGGCCATGATTTGCAATGGATGCCTGATAAAAAACAACTCATTTTTACAACTGAATTTGGTGTATTTACCTTTGATATTACCTCTAAAACTTTTGCCCCCTTTAAAGAGTTAGAAGGGCAAAGAGATATAAAATGTGTTACATTTCATCCTGTTACAAAACAATTGATGTACATCAAATCAGAAGAAAGTTGGTGGAGTTTTCATATTAGTTTTCTCAATCCAAACAATCAACTAGCAATACCAGCTATACGTCTTTATAAGGCGAGATGGCTAACTAACTGATAATTAATTAAAATTTTACAAAATATTAGTGTATACTTATATAAAAAGTATGCCTCTGCTATTTCTTTACCCAAATATAAATAATCAATCATTAAGAAAAAAACAAAAATGACAAAGCACATTTACAAACCATCCAAAACAATCAAACTGTTTGGTGTTACAAACAAAACAATTTTATTATTACTTGTATTAAGTGGCATTGCTGGCAAATCATTTAGCCAATCTTTCACCGCTGGTAGGCTAATTGTACAGCAAATAACCCAAGGGGGTAGTTCCGCACTTACTACTAATGGGGCTACTGTTAATTTACTTGAATACCAATTAAATGGTACTGCTGGTACTAGCTTAACATTGCCTACCACTACTACTACAAATATTACCAATCGTATAGCACAAGGTGGTACTACTACTACGGATGGGCAAATAAATTTAGCCACCAATGGACGCTATATTATCATCCCTGGCTATGATGGTAATACTTCAACAACGGCACTTACAACTACCAATGGTGGTAATAGGGTAGTAGCTAGGGTAGATGCAGCACAAACAGTGAATACTATGGCATTTTCCAACGCCTCTACTTATAAATCTAATGCCTTTCGATCTGCTACTTCTATAGATGGCTCTCAATTTTGGTTAGGTGGTACCGCTAGCTCAAGTGGTGATGGTACAGATGGTATTAGGACCGTTGCTTATAATAATAGCAATGCCACTAGCGCAACCATCACTACATCACTCACTTCTAGATCTGGTACTAATGACGTAAATAATATTCGCTCCATAAAAATTTTTAACGGTAACGTTTATTATTCCACTGGATCTGGTACGCAAGGTATTTATATGTTGTCAGGTCTGCCCACCACGGCAGCATCACCGCTTACACCAACAACAGTAATTACTGGTACTACTCAACCTAACAGTTTTGTGATATTATCTGCAGGGGGTAGTAATTTAGTAATGTATGTTGCTGATGGTAACAGTAGCAGTACTTATGGCATTTATAAATATTATTTTAATGGTACATCATGGTCAGCAAAAGGGAGTGTACTTTTATCTAGTGTACAACTTTTTGGGCTTATAGGCTATATATCGGGTACTACTGTAAATTTATATGCTACTAGCCAAGCTAGCTTGTATAGTATTGCTGATGCTGCTGGCTTTGTAAACACAATGTCTGGTTCATTTTCAACTGCATTAGCTACTGCGCCTACCAATACCGCATTTAGGGGTGTAGCATTTTCGCCTATTGATATTGCTACGCAGCCAGCTGCTACAACAGTGCTAAGTGGGGCAGATGCCACATTTACTATTACTATGAATGCGGCAGATGCTAGCACCAATTATAGTTATCAATGGCAATCTAGTGCAGATGGTAGTACCAACTGGACTAATGTAGCTTCTAATGGCACAGGTATAAGTTCTGGCAGTAATAATATCACCAATACCTTGACTGTTGCTGCGGCTAATTCGGCATTATACTACCGTTGTGTAGTAACCTATATGGGGCAATATGTTTTAAACTCCAATACTGCTTTGCTTACGCTTAGCAATACCGTAAGTTCCAACCTAACTCTACAAAATCTTACAGTAGCAAGTGGTGCAACGTTAACCGTAAATGCAGGCATAAACCTTACTATTACTGGCACACTTACCAATAATGGCACTATCGCTAATAATGGTAATATTACTATACAATCTAATGCTTCTGCCTCAGGTGCATTTATCAATAATTCAGCTTCTACAATACCCAATGTTACTTTACAACAATGGATTACAGGTCAGCGTGGTTACAGAGTATTATCAAATCCGTTTTTTACTGCTTTAACACCTGCATCATCAATTAGCAATACCATAGCAGATATTAGTGGTACAAATTATATTAAAACGTATAATTCGAATAATACATGGACAAGTAATCAAACAGTACCAGCCAATACAGCTTATGCAGTGTTCTTAAGAGGCTTAAAAACTGATTTTAACGGTACACCAGGGTTAACTAATTACGTAGATTCAAGTAAACCTACAGCTTTTGCTTATGGTGTTAC